>NZ_JAWDHA010000084.1:0-15774 GCF_034190895.1 Virgibacillus sp. M23
TTCATGGTTTATATCCAGATTGGTAGAATCAGCTTGATAAGCGCTTGAGTCTGCAAGATTGACAATCATTCCTGCAAAAGCCGTTTTATTTGCATAGGATGAAGTCGTCACGAGTACGTCCAGTTTGACATCTTCTATCATATAATTGATTCGATCGATTGGATGTGTTGGATCGATAGGTAAGTAGGCGCCGCCTGCCTTGAGAATGCCTATCATGCCGACCATCATTTCTAGCGAACCATCGATCATCATACCGACAATCGCATTGGCTGTGATGCCATTTTGGCGTAAGGTCCTTGCGAGTTGATTCGCCTTTTCATTTAAGGCTTGATACGTTAACTGCTTGCCTTCGTATTCCACTGCGATATGGTGGGGATGTTTTTCTACTTGTTCCTCCCATAATTGAGATATTGTCTTATCCTTTGGATACGTTACCGATGTGTCATTAAAGTCATGGAGAATCTCTTTCCGTTCCTTATCAGTTGTCATACTGATTTGGGATACAGGGATTTCCTGGTTTTGAATCACGGATTGAATGATTTCGATGAAATGGTTCTTAAGATTTATAACCGTTTCTGAATCATGTACATTTTTGTTATATGAAAAAGTTATTTTTGTATCTTCACTTGGTATAACTTTTATATTGAAATCATAATTCGTTTGTTCATACCCATGTATATCTTCAACAGTAAATCCTAATTCAGAAACAAAATCAAAGTTCACTAATGCTTCATCAATATAATAATTTTGGAAAGTTATTTTACTAGTAATTAGATCACTCTTTATATCAGTTAGCGATTGAATATCCGCTAGTGGATAATAATCATATTTACTAGACTCCAATGCCTTATTTTGGGTTTCCTTCAATAAGTCAATAAATATTTGTTTAGGATTACTTGTGATTCGGACAGGAATCATATTAATAAATAACCCTACCATTTCTTCTAAGCTTTCTATATCATAATTTCTTCCTGATACAACAGAACCAAAGACAACGTCATTTGTTTGATTGTATTGTTGCAGCAATATTCCCCAAACTACCTGTATAATCGTATTTAAGGTTGTTTTAGAGCTTTTAGCAATATTAGTTAACGCTTTTGTTATGTCTTTATTTAGAACAAAATCCAAATCTTCCACCATGTATTCATAGTGATGAGTTCGAATCGATGGTATTTTAACATTGGTTTCATACCCCTCTAGATATTGGTACCAATATTGCTTAGCATGATTACGATTTTGTTTTTGCAGCCAATCAATGTAATGACCATATTGCTTTGGATTATCCATTTCTAAAATGTTGTTATTTTTTAACATAGAATAAATATCAAAGAAGTCCTTTAGTAATATCCATGTGCTCCATCCATCCATCAGAATATGATGAGAGCTCCAGATCACTTTATATTCTTTATTACCCTGTTTCAAAATGAATAGTCTCATAAGAACATCTTTACTTAGATTGAAACCTTGCTTTCGATCCTCAAGTATTATTTTTTCGATACGGTCATCTAACTGTTTATTATCCATACTCGATAGATCATGGAAGTACACCTTTGGCTTTCTTTCTTTTAAAACGACTTGACGTGGTTTCTCCACATCTTTATAGGCTATAACCGTTCTTAAAATATCGTATTTATTAATGAGTATTTGAAAGCTTTTTTGAACAAGTTCCATATCTACTATGCCTTTAGCAGTAAAAATGGTTTGATCAAAATATGCAGATGACTCACTCTTTACTAATGAATGAAATAGCATACCTTCCTGCATTGGGGAAAGAGGGTATATGTTCGTAATTTGAGTTTTATTTGCTCCCTCATATGCTTCTTTTAAATTTTTTAATTCATCTGTTGTCAAATCTTCATCGGAATAATCGGATACCGTATATTCCATCACGTCTTTCTCCAAACAATGGCGAATTATTTCGATTAGATTTTCCTTAAATCTTTCGAGAAATTTTCTTATTGTTTCTCTACGATACCTCAAGCTATTATAGGAAACAGAAAGACTTAATTTCTGATTAGTTATCATTCCATTTATGTCGATTTCATTTATTCTATCACTATTTGGACTCACGTTTTCCCCTGAATATAAAGAGGAAATTTCAAAAAGTTCATCATTTAATTGCTCGTCAAATTGTCCCAAATAATTGAAGCTAATTTCTGGTTCTCGATTATTCCAAGGCTTTGATGGTGAAAGATATTTTAAGATACCATAGCCTATTCCTTTATTAGGAACTTTTCTTAAGGATTCTTTTGTATGTTTGATTAAAGACGAGGTGGATTTGTCTTCCATTTTTAATAATAAAGGATATTGTGCTGTAAACCATCCTATCGTTCTATTTATGTCTATATTTCCTTCGAAAGCGTCTCTTCCATGACCTTCTAAATTAATAAGAATATTCTTCTCATTTGTCCATTGATAAATGGTACGAGTAAGAGCTGCTAATAGCAAATCATTTATTTCTGTATTATAGGCTTGGTTCGAACGCTTTAATAAATCTTCCGTATACGATTGATTTAATTCAACATGCACTTCTCTCGCATTTTTTTGCTTATTCTCAAATTCCTGAGATTCGAAATCAGTAGGTAGAGGTTTTATATGCTGTTGTTCCATTTTATTCCAATATGGAAGCTCCTGCTGAAAATATTCAAGTTTCTCTTGTAAAAAATCTGCCCACTCTTGATACGAATTGGATTTCGGTTGAAAGTCAACCTTTTTACCTTTTAGTAAAAGATTATACCCTTCGGTAAAGTCTTCTAAGAGAATTCTCCATGAAACCCCATCTATTACTAAATGATGGATAGCTATTAAAAGATAATCCCCTTCCTTTGTTTGAAATATACCTAACTTGACGAGAGGGCCATTTTCTAAATCGATACTACTTTGAAGTTCATTACACTTCAACGAGATTAGTCCCTCATAGTGATCATACTTTCGTAAATCATGAACATCTATTGAGAAGAGGTTCGACTCTATATCTCTATTAATCTGCTTCACTTTTCCGTTATGTTTACGGTAGACCATTCGTAAGGCATCATGATGGCAAGTTATTTTATCAAAAATTTTCTCAATCCACTCTACTCGAAAACCGTCTCTACCATATAACATAATAGCTTGATTCCAATGATGAACATCTGTTATGTCCTTTTCAAAAAACATACGTTGAATAGGTGTTAGTAATACATCACCAGAGACCGTTTTTTGGTCCACTACCACTTGTTCTTCCGTCATCTTAAGGCTAATTGCTTTCAAATTACTATTGTCAAATATGTCCTTCACTTCTAGTGTAAAACCAAATTTTTGCAATTTTGATATTAGTCTTATTGCCTTGATAGAGTCTCCACCAAGATCAAAAAAGTCTTCATGAATTCCTATTTTTTTAACTCCTAATATTTCACTACATACTTCCACTAATCGTTTTTCCTTCACGTTGGAAGGTGCAACATATTCTTGTATTGATAAATCCAGTGTATCAGGCTCAGGCAATATTTTTCTGTCCACTTTGCCGTTTGGTGTAAGCGGAATGCTTTCAACCTGAATAAAGTAAGTAGGCACCATATAATGAGGTAGTTCTTTTTTTAAGTTATTTCTTAGGGCAGCTATATCTATTGATTCTTCACCTAATAAATACGCGCATAGATATTTTCCTTGATTATCATTTTCCCATGCTAAGACTACAGATTGAAGAATATATGGTTGTTCGGATAGCTTATTTTCAATTTCACCTAGCTCTATTCTAAATCCCCTAATTTTCACTTGATCATCTAGTCTTTCAATAAATTCAATTGATCCATCAGGGAGCCATTTTACTAAGTCTCCTGTTTTATACATTTTTGATTTAGTTTCAAAAAGATTCACGACAAACTTTTCCTCAGTCAACTCAGACCGGTTTAGATAACCAATTGATAATCCTTCACCACTTATGCATAACTCTCCTGGTAATCCAATTGGTTGAAGTTGACCGTCACGATTCGTAATATACACTTGTGTATTTGCTATGGGCTTCCCGATAACATTTGATTTGTCTTTCCCGCACAAAGTTGTCAATGCATCAACGGTTGTTTCTGTAGGGCCGTAACAATTATAAATATCATACCCAAGATCAATCACTTCATTTTTTAGAGTGTTTGGTAATGCTTCTCCACCAGAAATAAGCACATCAACACTTTCTAATTTAGGATCACCTACAATAAATTCCTGTATAGTAGTCGGGACTAACTGGACAATGTTTATGTCATGTTTCTGGATAAATTGTCTAAATTTATATCTATTTGTCGATTCTTCATAAGTGGTAATGTATACCGTTCCTCCATTTAGCAAAGCCCCAAAAACTTCTTCAACGGAAACATCAAAAGAAATACTTGTATTATGCATGACGTGTCGACGTTCTCTCAAATTATAGGTATCGCCAAACCAAGTGCATAGATTGATAACACTTTTGTGTTTTATCGGTACTCCTTTAGGGTTTCCTGTAGAACCGGACGTATAGATGATATATGCGAAATCTTCCATATGGCTGATTGTTTCTAAATTTGTTTTAGGTTTCATTTCTATGGAAGGATCATTTACATTTATCTCTGGAATATTTACTTCTAACTCCTGTGTTATCGTATTCCGGATTAATAATACATCCACTTCTGCATCTTGTAGCATGAAGTTGATCCTTTCTTTTGGATAGGAAGGATCAATTGGTAAATACGCGCCACCGGATTTCAAAATTCCTAGTATTCCAATAATCATTTCAATTGATCTTTCGCCCATAATAGCAGCTACTGAATTTACTTTTACCCCTCTCTCTTGCAATAGCCATGCCATTTGATTAGATTTTTCATTCAATTCCTGATAGGTTAAGCTTTGCTGCTTATATACCACTGCTATTTTGTTAGGATTCTTTTGAGCTTCTTCTTCAAACATTACTTGTATAGTTTTATCAGCAGGATATTTCGTTTTAGTAAGGTTAAATTGTTTTAAGATCTGATGTTTTTCCTCACTAGTTATCATTTCAACGTCTTTGACTTCCTTAGCTAAATCTACCATCATCTCAGTTAAGATAATTAAAAATCTCTTCCCAAATTGATGAATCGTCTCGCTCGTAAAAAGGGTAGCATTATAGACAAATGATAACACTATTCCTTTACCCGTCTTTTCAATGCTAATTGTGATTTCATTGTTGTTGGAGTTATGTATGTATTGGATGTGTTCATCTAGATGAAGGGTATTCATAGTTAAGCTGATTGGAGTTAATTCCATCACACTATTACTGATATTCGAGTTTCTTAATAGATTTTCCAAGTTAATGTGGCTATGTTGATATGTTTCTATTAACTTATTCCGATTCTGCAAAATCAGGTTTTTAATGATTGCATTACTGTTAAAGTTAGTGAAGAAAGGTAACACTTTATTATTTATTCCACTACGATTTTCTTTATGAGAGACAAATATTGGAATTCCTATTATGTTTTTAGTTTTACCATTATATTTATAAAGCTCTATTTGCAAGCACGCCATAAAGATGGAAAATAGAGGAAAATCATTGTGCTTGGTAATTGCCAACGCTTTTTCCGTAATAGCATCATCTAAGGAAAATGAAATTTGAGACTTTTGATAGTTATTTACATGAACAAAATCCCGAGCAAAGTCTGCCTTCCATTCATCAGTAAGGTTCATCGTTTCCCAGTATTTTTTTGATTGTTCTTCTTTTTCCATCAAACGGTCGAGATCACTAGACATTGAATACCCTCCGTTCTTCATCAAAGTTAATTGAACTTAAGATTATAACCATTAGTTTAGGTAGACATAAGTGTATTTTTAAAAGGAGAATTCTTGATCTTTAAGCTCATTTAATAATTCATCTTCCTGTAAAATGGATTGCCTCTCCTCTTCGCTACGAATTTCAATATTTCCAAGTTGAATATTTACTTGTGTTGAAATGATCTCAATAATCCGCTGGAAATCCTCGGCTATTCTAGCAACGGTTTCTTTCTTAAATAGTTGAGAGGAATATTCAATACTCATTTCAATATGTTGCTTTTTTTCTAACGCAACTAAAGATAAATCCATTTTTGCTATATTATTAGTTAATAATTTGGGCTTAAGTGATAAATTGTTAATCTGGATAGCTTTACTCAAATCGAGATTGGTCATATCAAAAAGAACATCGAATAATGGATTTCTGCCTTTTATTCGTTTAATATTTAACTCATCAATTAATTCTTCAAGCGGATAATTTTGATTATCATATGCAAGTAAGGAGTTTTGTTTTACTTCCTTTAGAAATTCACTAAATGTCTTATCATTTGTTGGCTGATTTCGCATTGCTAACGTATTTACAAACACCCCCATGATATTCTGCAGATCCGCATGCGGCCTTCCTGCAATTGGTACTCCGACAACGATATCCTCTTGTCCACTATATTTGGCTAATAGAATGTTAAAGGCAGACAGTAAGATCATCTGAAGAGTCACATCTTCTTGCTTCACCAATACTTGTAACTTCTTTGTTGTTCCCTCCTTGATGGTAAATGCTAAGCTATCTCCTTCAAAGCTTTGAAAGGCTGGCCGTTCATAGTCATATAGCTGCTGGAGCATTGGCACCTTATCTTGAAATTGTTCTTGCCAATAACGAGCTTCCTCCTTCATATGATCATTTT
Organism: Virgibacillus sp. M23; assembly: GCF_034190895.1. Classification (NCBI taxonomy): domain Bacteria; kingdom Bacillati; phylum Bacillota; class Bacilli; order Caryophanales; family Bacillaceae; genus Virgibacillus; species Virgibacillus sp. M23. The sequence goes on from NZ_JAWDHA010000084.1 coordinate 6,648, forward strand.
TTAAATATTTATATTGCCATTCGGCATAATCTTTGTATTGAATGCGCAATGGTTCCATCGACTCACCGTTATACAATTTTTTAAATTCATTCATAAAAATTTCTACGGATACACCATCGGAAATAATATGATGCATATCAATTAGTAAATAATATGTTCTGTGAGCTTTTAAAATTTCCGTTCGGAATAACGGTGCTTCCTCTAAGACGAATGGACGAATCAATTTCTGAGATAAGCTAGTAATATCAGTTTCATCTACTGTCCGTACAGGAAGATGGAACGCTAGTGTTGGCTTAATTTTTTGGACAATCTCACCATCGACTGTTACAAAATAGGTACGTAGTACTTCATGTCTGGCTATTAATTGATGAAGCGTTTCTTCCATTTGTTCAATATCTATTTCTCCTTCTAGCATAAAGACGCCAGGCATATTATAAGCGGTACTTTCTTTTTCCAATTGTTGCACCGAATACATTCGTTTTTGAGCAGAGGATGTTTGATAGTATTCCTTTTCTACACATGGCTCTATTTGTTTGTATGGATTAGCAACCCCTTTGATATCAATGTAGTCGCTTAACTCTTGAATCGTTGGTCTGTTAAAAAGTTCTTTTAATGGAACTGACACCTCTAATACCTTATGTACCTCACTCATGACAGTTGTTGCTTTTAATGAATGGCCACCTAAGTCAAAGAAGCTATCATGGATACCAATGGATTCTACTCCCAACACATTTTGCCAAATAGAAGTCAGTATTTTCTGTGTTGGAGTTTTTGGGGCTTCATACGCCTCCGAAATAAGCCCCATTACATCTGGCTTAGGTAACGCCTTCCGGTTCACTTTACCATTATTGGTTAATGGAATCTTCATGAGCTCCATAAAGTAAGCAGGAATCATATAGTCTGGCAAGCTTTCCTTCAAATAAGCTTTTATTTCTGATTTATCCATAGAACACTTGGCCACGATATAGGCACATAAATATTTTTGACCTGGTTCACCTTCTTGTGCTACCACGACAGCTTCTTTAATGTCAGGGTGGCTGATCAGTCGATACTCTATCTCACCTAGCTCAATTCGATATCCTCTAATTTTAACTTGGTTATCCATTCTCCCTAAGTACTCCATCTCTCCACTTGGAAGCAATCTTACCAAATCACCTGAATGATATAATTTACTTTCCTCCACATAAGAATTGTCGACAAATTTTATACTCGTTAACTTTTCTTGATTTAGATATCCCCTTGCGACACCATCTCCAATGACACATAATTCTCCTGGAACACCAATTGGTTGGAGCCTTAAATTTTCATCCACAATAACTGTCATTAATGTATGAATAGCCTTACCTATATTGCTAATCCCACTTTGAAGATCTTCTTCCTTTAATTCTTTAAACGTCACGTGAACAGTTGTTTCCGTAATTCCATACATATTGATTAGTTTTACTGTTTTATATTTCTCCATCCAGTCTTTCAACATTATTGGTTTAAGCGCTTCTCCCCCGAAAATAATATACCTTAACGATAATTGTGACCTCGTTTCTTCCATTTCAATTTTCATTAAGTTATAGAAAGCTATTGGTGTTTGATTTAATACGGTAACTTTTTCATTTTCTAATAATGTCCGGAACCTAGTTGTATCCATGGCAACTTCATCAGAAACAATAATCAGCTTTCCTCCATATAGTAAGGCTCCAAAAATTTCCCAAACGGAAAAGTCAAACGACTGTGAATGAAATAAGGTCCAAACGTCCTTTTCTGAAAAATCAAATTGATAGTCATCGTTCTTCATCAACCTTACAACATTTTTATGTTCGATCATAACTCCTTTAGGATTACCGGTAGTGCCAGAAGTATAAATAATATAGGCAAGATCACTTGGGTAGTTTATATATTTTAAATTCCTAGCATCCCCTTCTTGGAAAATGCTCGTATCCGATAAATTAACAACTGAAACATCATCCATCCCTTCATACATATATGTATTTGTAACAACTAGTTTAGTCTGAGAATCTGTTAGCATATATTCTTTTCTTTCCTTAGGCAACTTAGGATCAATTGGTAAGTATGCTCCACCTGCTTTTAAAATTCCTAATATACCAATGATAAGTTCAATTGATTTATCAACCATAAGTGCTATGATTGAATCTGCTTGAACACCAAGATTTCGTAACTTCCTAGCCAGTTGATTAGCCTTCACATTCAAATCACGGTAAGTTAGTTCTTCCTTATTGTCTTTAACAGCAATATGATTCGGATATTTCTCTACTTGTTCTTCAAATAACTGATGGACAGTTTTTTCCTTTGGATACAACACATTTACATTATTAAAGTTGTTTAAAATTAAATCTCGCTCTTCTGGAGTGATAATGGGTATATCACTAATCTGATTATTAGTATTGTCTAATACGTTTTCAGTCAATCTGCTAAAGTGTTTAGCCATTCTTTTTATAGTTTGTTCACTATAAATGTCTGTATTGTATTCAATGTTAATTGCATATTCTTTTTCTTGATTAACCTCGAAAAACAAATCAACTTTTGAGCTTTTCGTCTTGATTTCATCACTTCTAATGTTAATACTGGGACTATTTAGTTCTCTAATCAGGTTATTTTGAAATGTATAGAGTACATCAAAGATAGGATTTCTGCTTTTATCTCTCCTAGTATCGAGCAGATCTACTAATTCTTCGAAAGGATAATCAGCATGGTCCGTTGCTTGAAGTACATTCGTTTTCACCTTATCCAGTACATCAACAAACGCTTCTTCTGTATCAATATAATTTCTAATAGGAATTGTATTGACGAACATCCCTATTAAGTTTGCTGTTTGTAAATCTTTTCTTCTATCTAATGTAGATCCAATTACAATATCTTGTTGTCCGGAATACTTCGCTAATAGAATATTAATACATGTAAAAAAGAACATGTACGGAGTAACATGGTTCACTCTACAGAAACTATCAATCTTCTCACTCAAATGATGGCTTAATATGAAGCTTACATTATCTCCATTAAATGTTTGTAAGTACGGTCTTGAATAGTCACTATGAATATCCAGAGTTGGAATACCATCAGCAAACACATTTTTCCAATACGTTTCTTGTTTCCTCTTATCAACATCTTTATTACCTTTTTCTTTTTGTAGGATATAATCCTTATATTGTAGCGTTAAATCATCTAGTTCCTGTCCACTATAATGAGTCATTAATTCATGTAAGAAAATTGCAGAGCTTGTACCATCAGCGATAATATGATGAGTATCTAATAACATCACATGGAAATTTGTCTTCACCTTAATTAGTTTTATCCTAATTAAGGGCAAGCTATTTAAATCGAATGGTTTTATAAAACACTCCCTCTCACGATTTATTAATTCGTATAGATCGACATCTTCCTCCAGAATAGAATATGGAATGGAAATGTGCATCTTATCGACTATTCTTTGTACGACTTCTCCATTGACCTCAGCGAAGTACGTGCGTAATGATTCATGCCTTTTTATGATGACATTAAGCGAATTTTCCAATTTTTCAACATCCAAATCCCCTTCTATTTTGACAACACTCGCAATATTGTAATTTAAACTATTCTCATCCACTTTATGTAGTGTATACATTCTTTTCTGTTCAGAAGAGATTGGATAAATTTTATTTGCATCATCTTTTCCCTCTCCTCGAACTAGAATTTCTCCTTCTTCTGTCAATTCACCAAGAATACTAGTGTTGTAAATTTCAATCTTATTTGGGCCAATAAAGATATTTCCAATAGTACCTTTTGGTAACAACTGCATTGTATCATCCAAAATGAATACTCTAATGTCATGACAATTTACGATACCAAACTGTTCTAAATTCACTTTTAGCTTTTTTTCTATATAGTCATAAGGAAACGTAGAGTAATAACGCATAATTTCCTTTGATTCAAGTACTGAAGCAGTTCTGTTTAACTCTTCTTCTAATTCTTCGTTGCTAGCATTTTCTTCAGTTGTTACCGTTGCTTGTAAATAGGATGTCTCTACTTCGTTTACTATATTAGATTTTTCATTTATATAAGCAGCAATTTTATTTAAATCAGATAAGTCATTAAAAATTCTAGAAAATGGGATTTCTATACCAAATTGTTGTTTAATATGGCTATTTACCCTAGTAAAAATAATGGAATCGAATCCCATTTCAATAATATTCTCATCCGGTTGTAGTTCTTGATTATCAACCTTGGTTACTTCCGATACTATTTCTAATAATCTATTCAGGATTTTATTCATAGAACTACCCACTCTTATACCCCCTTTAGAAACTTGGCCAACATTTCAATTTTTGAAATACATAAGTTGGCAGACTAACCTTCTTCGTCTGTTGCGAACTATATAACTGCTCCCAATGAAGTTCCGCTGCTCCCCTAATATATAGTTGGGCAATTCTAGATAAGTTACCTGTTCGATTATCTATAGTTGTGTTAGCCACAATATTATTTCCACTATCACGTAAAGCAATTATATTCTCTTTAGTTAATTCATCAATTTTTGTCGTTTTAGTAGCTTCTTTCACCCGTTTATGAACTCCAAAATAAATATGATTAGCTAAATCTGTTTTACATTCAAAATGCTTCAATTTTTTTATTAAATCGTCCAATGAATCAGCGACAATAGCTATTCTATATTCAAAATGTTCTCTACCTATATTAGATGTATAGCATACATTTGAAAGTTTTAAGTGCTTATTATTTTCCATAAATTTAATATATTTTTCGACTAACTGATTTAGTGTTGTATTATTCTTGGCTGATAGCGTGAAAATATGGCTTTCATTTGATTCTAGGCTTTGTTCTTCGTGACCTCGGTATTCTTCTAAAATTACATGTGAATTGGTTCCAGACAATCCAAAATTATGGATTCCACATCTTCTCACTCCATTGCGAGGTAACCAGTCAGTTTCAGTAATCGTAATATAAAACGGTGAATCGTTTAAATTTATGTTTGTATTTGGTTTTTTAAAGTTAGCAAGTGGAGGTAATTTTTTATTTTTCAACATAAGACAACATTTTACTAAGCTTGAAAGTCCTGAGGCTTCATATAAATGCCCAATATTTCCTCTAACAGAACCTAATGAACAAAACCGGCTTTCACCATGCCCGCTACTATAAGCACTAGATAAGGCTTCAAACTCGATTGAATCACCAATATCCGTTCCTGTTCCTTGTGCTTCGACATAAGTTATCGAGCTTGGTTCAACCTTTGCATTTCGTAATGCTTTCATAATTACTTCTTTTTGAGCAGCAGGATTTGGAGCTGCTAAACCTAGAGTAGTACCATCGCTATTTACTGCCATCCCCTTTAAAACAGCATAAATATGATCTTGATCATGAATTGCTCTTTGTAGTGGCTTTACCATAATGGAAATAACTCCTTCGCCTTCCCCAGTTCCATTACCCTCTGAGTCAAATGGTTTGGTTCGATAATCTTCTGACTCAAATCCAGCTCGCAGGCCGTCCTTAAGGGGAATGGTCTTAATCCTAATTCCACCAACTATTGCCTGCTCACAATTCCCACTTTTTATGTCATTACATGCAATATTTAATGCGACTAAAGAAGAAGAGCAAGCAGTATCAACAATCAAACTAGGTCCTTTTAGATTCATCATATATGACACTCTTCCCGCTATATTAGAAGAAAGATAGCCTGTAGGTGTTTGAATGTCTTTCGATGCTTGTAATATTTGTTGATACTTAAATCCTTCCATATCTCCCATATATCCTACATACACTCCAGTATTAGACCCCTTCAATGTTCCGGCATGATATCCAGCATCCTCAACTACTTTAACTGTAGATTCTAGAAACATTCTTTGCACCGGAGACATTGCAACACCTTCAACCGGCAGAATATTAAAATATTTATAATCGAACGTATCAATATTATTTAAGTAAGCCCCACGATGATATTCCATCTTATTTTCTGAATACCCAACTGATAATAAGTAATCGGTAAGATCTTCTTTTCTATTTTCAGGAAAATCCCGTACTCCTTCCCCCCCATTCCGAATGTATTCCCAATATTCATCTTGCTCTTCTGCTCCAGATGCTTTTAAAGAAATACCTATAATAGCAATATCATCACCAGCCTGATTCATATTTTTCCTAGAGCTGTTTTTCTCATTTACTTGTTTCTTTCCATTTTTAATAAAATCAGCTAGTTCTTTAATGGTTTGATTTGCATAGAAATCTGCAACTTTAATATGGTCTCCATATTTTTGCTGTAGCTCTGAAGCTACTTGAGTTAACTGCAGTGAACTGATACCCATTTCAAAAAAGTTATCTTCAAGTCCAATTTCAACTTCGCTTATGTACATCTTACATATAGAGACGATGCCATTTTCTATTTGATCAATATCCTCGCTATTACGCTCACCTTTCTTTTTATGTTCATCGATTTGCTTTATTATAGATTGGAACTTCCCTTCTTCAAACCGCCTTACCAGATTAAATCTTTGGACTTTACCGCTGGTTGTCTTCGGAATTTGTTTTAATGGAATAACATGGGAAATTTGGACACCTAATCGATAATTTAATTCTCTTTTTATATTTTTCTCTATTTCTATAAATTCCTCGTCTGACTTTTTAAATTTAATAAATGCTACAATATGCTCTGTTTGCTCTTTAAAATTTCTTGCACCACCAACAGCTACTTCAGCTTCACTAAGTGGGATTCCTGCGACTTCACGAATAACTCTTTCTAAGTCATTAGCAAAGTAATTCTGACCATTAACAAACAACACATCTTTGTAGCGACCCACTATTACTAATCGTCCATTTTTTATAAATCCTATATCACCTGTATTCAACCAGCCATCTGCAGATAATGCTTCGTTTGTTTTTGCTTCCATGTTGTAATAGCCGCTGGTTACATTTTTTCCCTTTATCTCGACAGCTCCTAGCATATCCTCGTCTAATACAGTTTGACGATTATCAGTTATTCGGATACTTGTATTTGTCAGAGGGTAACCTACATCAACAAACGTTGCAGCAAAGTTACTAGTATCGTTTTGCAGGTAAACTACTTCTTCCCCAATCTTAATTGCTCTTCTATCGATACACCACGTTATCACGTTGCCATCCTCTGGATAAGCTGCTGAAACCCCAAGACATGCCTCTGCAAGCCCATATGCAGGACACATTACAGTATCTTTCATACCATATTTACGCATCTTAGAGAAGAATTCCTGGATTAGATCTGCTGAGATTGGCTCGGCTCCATTAATGATAATTCTAACATTGGATAAATCGACATCTTCTGAGACTCTTTTTGCGTATTTTAATGTGTACCTATAACCAAAGTTGGGAGAGAATAGCAGTGTTGATTTATGCTGACTTGCTTTTTCTAACCACATTCTAGGTCTTCTAATAAAATCATTTGTATTAATATTGACTTGATTAATGTTTAATAATGTAGGTATTAAATGACATCCAATTAACCCCATATCATGGGACATAGGTAACCACGTAATTAAGCTATCCTCGCTTGTCATGCGTGTACCATTAATAATCCCTTCCATATTAGCGAGTAAATTATAATGTTTTAACATAACTCCTTTTGGTTCACCAGTCGATCCTGAGGAAAACTGTAAAAAAGCTATATCATCTTGATTACTTTCATAAATTTGTCCATCTTCCTCATAATGATAAACATCTCGAATATCTATCACTCTATTTTTAAGTGCTGATAGATCAATATCATTATTCTTTGCATATTTTTCTAGTACTTCATAGTGCTCAAGGTCACAAATTAGATATGGGTTATTTAATTGATTCCATACTTTAAAAAATTTTAATTTATGTTCATCATTCTTGCCTGTACTAAGTGGCACAGGAATTATTCCTCCCAATAATCCTGCCCAAAAAGAATGAACAAAATCTTCATTATCATTTAACTGGAATACAAGTTCATCTTTGTAGCTAATCCCTTTACTCTGTATATAGCCTAAAATTTTAATGCTTTTATCCAATAAATCATGATATGACACGAACTTTTCAATTCCGTTTTTTTTAACGAAACTGATACCCTTTTCTGTTTCTGATTCCTTATTTCTAATAACATTAATTAAAGTCGACAAATTACTCCCCCTCCGTTTTACCTTTGAACCCCGAATAATTTATATCACTAGAATTCATGTAATTTTTCTAACAAGGTAATTATATCTATTTTTAAATAGATATAAATTAATTGAGTAAATTTTTAATAGTGTCTAAAGTCTTATAAAAAAATATTCCCTTATACAATCCACTAAAATTGTGTCACCATACTTATCAGAAATCGTATCATTTAATTTATTTTTTCAGTTACTTTAACTAGCAATTTCTAGTCTTTTTTACTTCTTTCGACTAAAAACAAGATACTTTAGTCATATTTTACATATATTTCAATTATACAAATTATCGATTATTATTAACTGAGCAAAAAGAATTATTTTTTTGTAAATTTAAAATATTGGATAGAGATTTATTACCATTAATTGTTATTGTTACCATTTAAACTCATAAATTGTAATTAGTTTAGTAAAATATACTATTTCAATCATAATTCGTTTAATAAATTGATAAGTATTTACAGTTTACCAGTTCGATTTATAGAATAATTTTTTATGAAAATATAAGGTATACTGGATGGAATAAACTGAATATACTCTAAATATTTTTCCTTCTGTTCGTACTGTAAATTTATCTACTTAAAGAATTTTTCCTCATCGTCTCCTCAAACATAATTAGTTCCTCCATATCTCAATCGTAAGCAACCTTGTATGCTAATTTATTCGAAAGAAAGGCCATATGTACTAGCCATCCTTGACATTTTATGGGCTATTATCACATAAATAATACATCCTTTAGTACAAATGAACTCTTATTTCAAATTTATATACACTCTAAAACTTTTGCTCTAATTATACATATCTTTCTAATTATATTTTTTTGGGGAAATTACTATATAGTGATTAAAATTTTTTTACCATTTGAGTTAATTTCATAATATAGAGCCCTTGGGGCTCAAGACTTTAAAGACATAAAAATTAGAGCACCTCCCCAAATCCTGTATAATGTTAGTTACCACACAAACATAAACAGAGAGGTGAGATGCCCC
>NZ_JAWDHA010000085.1:0-15148 GCF_034190895.1 Virgibacillus sp. M23
TTGATGTATGAAACGATATCGCTAAAATCTGTCGCACTATAAAGATTTCTTTTCACACATTCTTTTAGTGCTGCTGATAAGATTGCCCCATTGTTCTCCTTTGTCTGCTTTGAAATAATCTGCAGCTCAAAGAATAGTATTCAAATAGAAATTAAAGCAACTGAGCAGCAATATAATAAAAATAAGGGCGAAATGGAAAAACTTGTACATGATACAATTTATGCGAAGACGCAATTAGATTTAAAAATTGAAGTAACACGGAAGAGCGAATCAGAATTAAGAGATGAGAGCTGGCAGCAGATTTTCACATCCGTTATGGATGAGTCGCATAAAGAATTCAATGAGGTGACCGGATTTGCTTATTCCTTCCATCCAAAACCACTTGAAATCATTTTGAAAACTTCTTTATCACAAGGTAAACAAGATCAAAAGGTAGCTGAAGAAATTGCTAGGTATGCAAAACAAATTGTTAAAGTAAGTAGAAATGAATTATCAATTGAAAAGATTCCTTATAAAATAATAATACGTGATAAGGAACAAGAAAATATGTATGAGATACAAGTGAAATAAGATTAGATAGAGATCGGTACCAAGTTTGGAAAAGAACTGTGACGGCATTGCTGTAAAGTTCCAGATTGTGGAATATGCTATACTAAAACTATTATAGGTGGGGGGTGAAGTGGGAAATCATATATGGCACCCCGAATAAATGACAATTTTCAACAATAGTCTTTTTTCTTATAGCCAGTAACATTTCGTGTAAAGGGGGATTAAAGATGCAAGAGTTACTACAATCATTCTTAGAGGATGAAATTTCTGATCAGGAATTTTATGATGGAATCATTGATTTTGTATATTCCTTCAATATTAGAAGTGGTGAATATGAATGTAATCGATTTGTTATTAAAAAAATGGACCATTTAAACTTTATTATATTTGATGAATATGTAATTGATGACAAAAGAGAAATTCATAATTCCGTATCAATACATAAGTATAAATTCATAAAACTGGTCAATGAATTTGCAAAAAAGCAAGGGATTATAGTAAGAAGTTCTTTTTAAGTAATCGAACACGCTTATCTGAAATAAGGAAAGGCGTCATTCTTTTTGAAAAGGTCCAGAATGCTAAACAAACAGGAAGTGTGGTGGTGTACTAAATGCAAAATGTAAGAACTATAACAAGTAATTTACCTGAGCAGTATATATAAATCCTTGGTAGGTGTATATAAACCGATTGAAACCGAAAACTGTAATACTGAATATGGAATAAGTGGTAATTTAGGTTTTAATACATACCTTATTTCAAATGTTACAGCAGCGCATTTGGTTTGAAAGACCAAAATGATAGATATTATGATGCAGAAATTATACACAATATATCTCTAGCTACATTGAATGACGAATTTGCCACACGCTATGATAGCCACCTTATAGGCAACAAGAATTTTGGATGCTTGAACTGATCAATGTTTCCTCTAATTCTATAAATAGGTTGAATCCATTCAAATTATTCAAAAATTTTAAAGGTTAATGGAAAACTTCTTGAAAAAATGAGAAACTGGCTAATTGATTTAAAAGAAAACTAATAGGTGTGAATTAAATTATGATGATGTTAGGACTTTGTTTAAGCATACGCTTGAATGTATAACTGATACAAATTCGCGGAATGCGGATGTTTTAACGATATCTTTATGATTAATAAACCTTGTTGTAATCGTCCCGTATTCTGCTGGTAGTGTAAAACGTGTGATATCTCCATCCTTGTCAAGCTTGTCAGCTACTGGCTTTGTTAGAAGCGAAATGCCTAATCCGGCTTTGACACAGCCTATTACACCATCCAAGGTGTTTAATTCCATCATATTGGTTGGCCTAATTCCTTTTGAATCCAGCCAGTTTTCCAATATATCTCTGTAAAAACAACCCGACTTAAACACAATGAATGTTTGATTGTTTAGTTGGTCAAAATCTATGCTAGTGAGGATATTTTTCTTTGAAACCAAAACCAACTCTTCTTCAACAACCTCAATTTTCTCCAACTCTGGATGATTAACTTCCCCTGCTACAAAGGCTCCTTCAATTTCGCGTTTCAAAGTTGCTTTTATTAGATCTGCTGTGGTACCGGTTTGAAGAGACAACTCTACCTGTGGGTATTGTTTATGATAGGAAGACAAAATATTTGGTAACCGAGTAGCTGCTGTTGTTTCCATTGAACCAATGGACAACGTTCCATTCGGCTTATTGCTGCTCTTTAACGTTTTCTCAACATCATTCATTAGACGTAGAACCTTTTCTGCATAAGTAAAAAGAATCTCGCCAGTAGCGGTTAGATTCACACCATGTTTATGACGATAGAATAGTGTGGTCTCATAATTCTTTTCAAGTCGTTTAATTTTTGCAGTCACATTGGATTGAACAAAATTTAGACTCTTGGCCGCTTTCGTAATATTGGCTTCCTTTGCAACTTCCGTGAAAACACGAAGATCTTCCAAATTCATGACTAACATCCCTTTTGATTTCAGATATCAATATTTTTGATGACAAGCAATAAAAAACATCATTTTACGTGTGGTTTTACTCCAATTATAATCAAGATATAGGATTTTGGAAACCCTTTTAATTATTACCATTGTAAGGAGGAATAATGATTTGTGGCATGAGAACGAGATTACTAGGAAACTAGACATTCAATATCCGATTATTCAAGCAGGAATGGCAGGGGGGACTACGACACCGGAACTTATAGCTTCTGTTTCCAATGCTGGGGGACTTGGGACTCTAGGTGCTGGTTATATGAACCCGAAACATATGAAGCAAACCATTCAGAAAATCAAAAAATTAACGAATCGGCCTTTCGGAGTCAATGTCTTTATTCCTGAAACACCGAATGTATCCGAAAAGGAAATTGAAAAAGCCAATGAATTATTGCGTCCCTTTCGCAAAGAATTAAAATTAACGGAACCGAAAGTTACAAAACCGTTGACCCATTTATTTGAAAAGCAAATGGAAATTATTTTAGAAGAACGGGTGCCTGTTTGCAGTTTTACATTCGGCGTTCCTTCTAAAGAAGAAGTTCAACAGTTAAAACAGAAAGGTACTATCGTTATGGGGACAGCAACTACTGTTAAAGAAGCAATGATCAATGAAGAACACGGTATAGATATGGTCGTTATGCAGGGAAGTGAAGCTGGAGGTCATCGTGGAACGTTTTCGGCATCATTTGATAAGGCCATGATTGGAACGATGGCGCTTATCCCGCAAACAGTTGATCATGTCAATATTCCGGTAATTGCCGCAGGAGGCATAATGGACGGGAGAGGTGTTTTGGCTTCTCTTACACTGGGAGCCCAAGCCGTTCAAATGGGAACCGCTTTTGTTACCAGTTTGGAAAGTGGAGCGAATAAGCAACAAATCGAGGCGATTTTGACCAGCACCGAGGAGCATCCAGTCATCACTTCGGCATTTAGTGGTAAACCAGCAAGAGGGATTCAAAATGAATTTATCACGAAAATGGCTCCATATGAACGGTCCCTCCCAGGTTACCCGGTGCAACACACATTGACCAAACAGATTCGAAGTGAGGCAGCCAAACAAAATAGACCGGAATGGGTCCATCTTTGGAGCGGTCAAAGCCCTCGATTAAGCAAACGAAAATCCGCTGCTTCCATAATTGCAGACATCGTTTCTCAAGTTGATGATCTTGTGAAATACAGATAAGGAAAAAGGGGAGATATTGGATGAGACCTGTTTATGCACTAGTAGCTGGAATGGCTTCTTTAATGATTGTTATGGGGATCGGAAGAATTGCTTACACTCCTATTCTTCCCTTTATGCAACACGACGTCCATTTATCCGAAAAGATGGCCGGGTATTTAGCCTCCTCTAATTATCTCGGTTATCTTTTCGGCGCATTGGTTGCCAGCTTTTATAGTTGAAAAAAAGGAAAGGCGTATTATTTAAAGTTCTATCTGGTTATTAACATTATCACGACCATCCTAATGGGGGTAACTTTCAATTCTGTATTTTGGTTGATCTTGAGACTGGTTTCCGGAATAAGCAGTGGACTTGTATTTGTTTTAGCTTCTGGAATTGTGTTAGAAACGCTTGAAGCTCATAAACGTCAATCCTTGTCGGGCATTTTTTATGGTAGTAACGCTTTGTATGGAGCATTCACAGCCCAGATCCTTGGAGTCATACTACCGGTTCTGACGCACAGTGCTGTTGGTGTTTTTCTAGGAGCCTTTTTATTCGGAGGAACATTTATGGGAATTACTACTTTGACTGTATCTAAAGGGGAAAGCTTATCCTTTCAAAATAGCAACAAGACGATTGGATACTTAACAGCTTCATACGGGATCGGACAAATTATAGGTCCCATCATTGCAGGGATGTTGACATACCGTACTAGTGATTATAATGGAGCGCTAATTTTTGCATCAGTGATTTTGTTAGTAGGTATAATTTTATTGTATATTGGTAATTACAAACAGGTTGGACAAAAAGAAGCTTTCAGCTAATGGTTCGTTAATGCAGGGTATGTTGGATTACGATAGGATCCCGTAGGGGCTCTGGTTACCAAAATGATTTGAAAACCAAAAAGTTGAACAGTTTAATAAATGTTATACCGAAAGGACTTACAGTTAATTTTCCTCAATGAGCCATTGAATTGAAAAAGTTTTGAGTATATAGAATCCGATTAAGTAGGTATTTACTAAAGATAACGGCAAATAGATAATGTTGGGCCGCCCGATTAATGTCGTCTTTCGTTTTAGAATTAATCTAAAACTTTTTGCTTCTTATTTTTGATGCAGCTAACAACATTTACAAGTAAATAACGGCTATAAGATTGAGTATGCTTAATGTTAGACTTGATGGATTGGACCAGAAAATCATGCAACTTTTCATAAGTTAAGATTTTTATATTTTGCTATGTTTTTCTTTTCATCATTTTATCTGCTTACCAAAAGGAATATAGCAATGAATATAATACTGATGATTCAATTATTATTTAAATATTAGAAATTATTGATTTAAAACATAAAAGTGGTATACTATATACAGGAGAAATACGGAAGGTGGAATTGGATTTGCCAGCATACTTGTAATGGTTGAGTAACTAAATAGTACATTTCTTTTTTTGAACATGATTGTTCAATCACGGGAGAAGTGTGCCTATTTTTAACCATTACAGGGAACGCAGGATAGTCAGTTGTTTTAATTCCAGCGGGATACCTATAAGGTATTCCGCTTTTTTAAATGGGAAATCTTTCTCCATTCAACCGTTGTTGCGTTCCTCTGAATAATTAGGAGGATCGTGTGTATGAGTTTTCATCATTTATTTACTTATGAGATCATTGCTCTGGAAACACCTTATATAAAAAGAAATTGTAGTAAATGTAAAACGAACACAGAATTTTATTGTAGTGAGAAATTCAGGATGAATGCAAATCAGAAATTAGTTGATATTTGGCTTATTTATAACTGTATACATTGTGAGGGAACTTGGAATTACCCTATTTTATCGAGAGTAAATATCAATAAAATTGAGTCTACGCTCATTCAAAAGTTTATGAATAATGATAAAGAGACAATTTGGTACTATGCTTTTCAAATCAACAAATTAAGAAAGCTATGTAATGATGTAAATACAGATATACGGTACGAGTTAAGAAAAGAAAAGCTCAATCCACTATCTAGCGAAGTCACTATTAGAATTTGCTATAAATATGATTTTGGTCTTAGAATAGATAAACTAATAGCAGAAATCTTTGCCATTTCAAGGTCAAAAGTAAATGAATTGTCTCAGAATGGAACTATTTTACTAAATCCAAACATTAAAATGAAGAGCAAGGTTATAGATGAGTTACAAATTACAGTCATTGGTGATTGGTACAAAGTTGATGCTTTGACATAATAGTCCATTATCGTTGTTATTAGAAATAATAAGAAACATTCTAAATAAGGGGAATATAGATGCCGACTATTAAACATAAGCAATTTATAAAAGCGCCTGTAGAAGTATGCTTTGACCTTGCAAGAAACGTAGATATACATCTTGAAACCACAGCAAAAACAAATGAAAAAGTGGTAGATGGGGTGACTGGAGGATTATTAGAAGAAAGTGATACTGTCACATGGGAAGCTACTCATTTTGGTATTAAACAAAGACTAACAGCTAAAGTGACAGATATGAAGAAGCCTAACGAGTTTGTAGATATTATACTAAAAGGCGCTTTCAGTTCCTTCACTCATACACATCAATTTGTAAAAGAAACAGGAGGGACCCTTATGATAGATACTTTTGAATACAAATCCCCATTCGGTATTCTTGGAGTGGTGGCCGACAAATTATTTTTGGAAAAATACATGAAAAGGTTTATAGATACTCGTGCTAAAGAACTAAAAAGAATTGCTGAAAATAACGAATGGCTCATTCAACCATAGGGCCTCGTTTTAGAAGAACTCACTCAAAATAATTAAATGAGAATTATATCATCAAATTAATACCAAGTTTTTAGGAGAAATGATGATTATGTTTATTGGTTCAACAACATTCGGATTTATGGAACACATAGGCTATGTAACGTCTGTAGAATTCAAGAAGCTGACTTATACTTTTTGTCCAGTTTAGTGTTGACATTACAAAAAGTGTTTTCTCCCTATTGTTTAGGAATAGATTTACAGAAGAAAGGTAGTGTAATGATGAAAAATAATCATAAATTTGTAATGATAATGTTTACAGTACTATTAGTTATATTAGCTGCTTGCGGAAACTCATCTGAGGATTCAAATGCTAAATTAAACAACGAGTTAACAGATAGTCACGCAACGCAGAATACAAATGGCAACTCATCTGAACACGAAGATACACAAAATGCATCAAATATCAAACCAGAGACAGGAACGGATTCTGCTGATGGCACAAACTTTGAACAGGAAGTGAAAAAACATAATAACTCAACAGGGGAACAAAGCCAAGAAGAACCTTTGGAAGAATATGTTCCAAATGAAGATGAAATTGTATTAAATAATAATCATTTAAAAAATAAAGATATACTTGAAGCGTTTATGAAAGTCGCTGGAGAAAACGGTGAAAGTGAAATTAGAGTAGTGAAGAACGAAGGGGTCAAAGGTGTGCTTATTTATGATTTGAAATCAAGGTATGATAAAGATGCCAAGCAGGGATGGATTGAGGTTTTTCCAGATTTGAGTCACTATAGAGCATCAAATAATGAAGTACAAGACGTTTTTAATAATGCGCGTCAGCAATGTGGATATATTTCAAAAGATGAGACAGAAGGGTATTATAAATTGAATGAATGTAGAACTCATTGGGAATATCGGTTGCTTCCAATTATTAATGAGGATGGATAGTATGAAACTTATAGGTATTGCAAATATCACTGGTTCTTTCTGGATGTAGAATTTTGGATAACCATAGCCTTTTACTATTACGACATTGTTATGTATTTACGCACACGACCTGTTAGAAGTTCTTAAATGTCATTTATTTTTCCGCAAAGGGGCGCAAATCTGATATAACGATGCGACAACTGTTAATTAATAGAGCCAGATAGTGGTATAATTTTTTAAAACCATATACACAAGTTGTAGGGGAGAAGCAAATGAATAGTAAAATAAAAGAATTAATTGATATTACAAAAACGAAATTTGGCTTAGATAACTACTATTTAAAAAGACACGGACTTAATCGGTATGTAAATATCTTCAACGAAACCGTATATACATTATCGATGGAATGGTTTCCTGATCATGTACAAGAACCAGAGGATGATTCTAATCCGGAAGGCACAGCAGTTATTGAAGTCAACGTCTATTCTCATAAGTTTGTTAGCGCTATTTTTGTAATGGATAAGACATATGCAAATAACGGAATTAGCTTTGCAGGTCTTCATACAAACGACATCATAAAATGGATGGAACAGGAAACTGGATTAACTTATGGGAGACAATTGAAACTTCATAAGGAAGAGGAAGGGAGACTTCTATTTAAAGAAGTAATTGATGGGGTTAGTGTTTCTCCGGCTGGCTCTGTTGAAATAGAATTTGACGCAGAAGGGAAGCTGACTTTTTTTGCTGTTCATGGCCAATTTCCTTCTAAGGAGATTATAAAAGAAGAAACATATACACTCTCTTTTGATAAGATAGAACATTTGGCAAAGGAACAATTGAAGTTGATTGAATTTCCTTCACATGAACAAAAAAGATTAATTCCTACATATGGAGTAGAAGAAGTTTATATTACCAATGATCAAATGACGGCGATTCCATTTGAATTTATCGTTGATGTAAGATCCTATATAAACATCGATAGAACCATTTTTTTGGATAAGAATAAGACAATTAAAAAACCATTTAAAAGACAAGAAATTAGCTGGACTGAAGAGGTAACTGCAGAACAAGCATTTTCATCTGAGCCAAGTCCTGATTCTTGTCCGATTACTAAGAAAGAGCAAGAGAAGTGTTTATTAGCAGTCAAAGACTTTTTACTTCAAAAGTATCCAAATGGCTCAGGAAGTTGGATTCTCAAAATGCTGTACCGTGACAGAGGTTATATTCATGCAATTTTAAGAGCAAAAAAACAAGTTAATTACGTATTTCAAAGAAAACTTATTGTCATAATTGATGCTAACTGCTTTCGATCCATAAATTATGTAGATAACAAACCGATGTTGGATATCTTTGACCAATTTCAAGCATCAGATGAAGCCACGATTGATAAGGAGGAGGCATATAAAAAATTAAAAGAACTATACGAGTTAAAGCCTTATTATGTATATGACTTCGAAGAGAAACAATATGTTTTGTGTGGTAAATTAGATTGTCAATATGGGGTGAATGCAAGCAGTGGCAAAGTCATTGCGTTAAATGATTTGTGAACCAGAAAAGTACATATTGTAGGTTGGGAGGTAAAGGTATCGGATCCCTCTTCAATAGGGTTTTTATGGAAATTATCCAAATCCACAAAAATTTGAATTGAATCTTCTTTATATATATCTATCTAAATATGGTATAATTAGGGAATGTTTTGAAGTGGGAATGCTAAAGAGAAATATGGATACCGTTCAGAATGGAAACGAGTTTTACAAAGAAAATACACACAAGCATATCTTGAAACAAAGGGGAAGAGTATGGAAAATTGGTTAGCGGAAATTATGGATGAGTTTGGTTATATGGGCATTATGTTGTTAATTGCCTTTGAAAATATTTTCCCTCCAATACCTTCTGAAGTAATACTAACGTTTGGAGGTTTTATGACAATCACTTCTAAACTTAGTATTATTGGTGTAATAACGTCAGCAACAGCAGGTTCAGTTATTGGAGCTATTGTTCTATATATTATCGGTTTACAACTTGATGTAGCAAGATTAGAAAAGATCGTGGGTAAATGGGGACATATTCTTCGTATAACACAAAACGATATTCACAAGGCTGATGCTTGGTTTGATAAATATGGTCCTTGGACGGTCTTCTTTTGTCGTTTTGTTCCTTTAATTCGTAGTTTGATTTCTATCCCTGCAGGTATGTCAAATATGAATGTTGGTATCTTTCTTTTATTTACAACATTAGGAACGTTGATTTGGAATATTGTTCTCGTGTGCTTAGGTGCTTCAGTAGGTGGTTCATGGGAAACAATTGTAGATTATATGGATGTTTATTCAAGAGTGATTTACGCTATACTGATCTTACTCGTTATAATTTTATTGTACCTATGTATCAAAAGAAGAAGGTAATTGTTATAAAGCTGAAGGCCGTGGTATTTAATTGTCCTAATGAAGTAAGACCAAATGTGGATTAAAGAAATGAGCACACTACCTAGTCATATAAAGGCGTTAACTGTATCCCTAGATAAATCGAAATGAACAAAAACGTATAGAGAAAATAGCTGGAATATACGTCAACTTATTCACCATGTTTTAGATAGCCATTTAAACGGATATATGCGAATGAAATTAGCTTTGACAGAAGAAAATCCGGTAATTAAAACGTATGAAGTAAGTGAATGGGCAAGGTTAATAGATTGTGAGTTGCCTAGTAATGTTTCATTACAGCTCTTAGAAAGCCTACATGAGCACTGGACATACTTACTTAAAAATCTAACAGCCATTCAATTCAAGCGTATCAGTATCCTGACGGTAGTAAAATGCGAACATTAAACAGGCACAAGGACGGAATAAAAAGCAGCGCGCCATCTTACCTATAAGGAATAGTCTTGGTTTCATCCATTAATGACTGAGCAAGATTAAGCTATAGCCTTTTTTATCCCTTAATAGTATGAACATAACGATTGGAGTGGTACATATCGATAAGAACAATTATAAAAAAGATAATTTATTGTTGAAGATTGTGGCTTACTGGTTTGCTATACCTCGAATATGGCGCAGAAGTGTGTTTTGGGGTGTTATGTTCACATTAGCAATAGTTGGCTGGGTTAAGATAATAAATAAGTATTTGTAAGAGATGGAACAATATTACTCCTCGTGTAAGGATCAACTTCCAATTTTGGAGAAAAGGGCTCTTATGGCAATATTTATCCCATTTTGCTTGATTTTTCCTTGAGACTTCCTAAGTCATTAAATAAACGAACAAATGATTTAATTGCAATATGGAAAGAAAACTTAGAAATACAAAAAGAAATTCTAAACGAAATGAAGGAGCTAAGAAGAGGTTCGAATTCCAAAGGTTAACAGGCGCACATCAGTAATAAGGATAAGCGCTCATTTTATGTAAAAGGAAAATTAAAGGAGCAGCTATACCTAAGAATACAGTTATATTCCAAATGTGCTTTGAACAGCAAACAACATACCCAATATGACATAAAGTGGTGCTCTTTAATTGGTTATTTAATCGCAGTTAAGATACTTCCGAAAGAAAATGATTAAAACCAAACGTTAAAACATGTAAAGAAACGGACGTATTTCTCAACGAAAGAAAACGTTTACCATGCATATAAAGGAATATTAATTGAGAAGTCCGGCTGTTCTAATGTGAGATAAAGGAGAGATTTTAGTTGAGTTTTAAAAGCGAAATTAGTCAATTGGTATGCAGGAAAATTATATCTGCTACAATTTCGGGTTCCTTATTCGCTATAATTTTAGGTTTATTTGTACCACATCCATTTGGTGAAGAGATTAGCTCTGTCGCTGAATACCTTCAAGCGTTCGTACTAGCTGTTCCTGTATATCTTATATATAGTTTCCCAATTATTTTATTATACGGTACAGTAACCTCTATAGTAAGCGACTATATATCCAATTTAATTTCAAATTACACAAGTAAAAATTTAAACATATTCTTCACGATAACATTACATATACTTTTTGGTTTAGTTTTACTTTGGTACAGCCTATTAGCATCTATTTTATATTTTATAACTGATTATATTTTGAGTAAAAAAGATACATATAAATGGAATAATGCTTTAAAAAGCTTAGGAACCCCCATTATAGTCTGGATTGTATTCATGAGTAGTGTGTATATTACGAATATATTCGGGTGAATATCTATTTAAGCTTTGCCTAATAAGGATTAGCGTACTTTATATATAAGATTCAGATTTTTGGATAAGATTTTTAAACTGATTAAAGTGGAGGAGAAATGAAGTACATTAACATTAGTCTAGTTTTGTTTTTAATAAGTTTATGTCTATTACTTGTTGGTCTATTCTTTAATGAAATAAAATATGATCTAATTATTACAGGACTGATTGTGAATTATTTAGGAATAGCTATGCTAATCATTGGTGCTATCATTAAAGAGAGGATATAATGGATAGTTTGATACCATTAGGAATGATTTTTGGATGTGCTCTTGGTGTGATTATGGGGATCGTTTTTGAACCATACTTGCTGTTTACAACGATTTCTGGAACTGTAATCGGCTATTTAATTGGCGTTATTGCTTATGTGATTTATAGTATGAATGAAAAATCGTAATTGCGAAGATAAAATAAGGATTGCTCTGTTTTTGGGTTGATGGAACAGGATTAATCCAAGAAAGGTGAGAAGTTTATGGAAATAATTTTGATGTTTGCAGCTGGTATTATTGTCTTAATAATAGCTGTTTTGGCAATTAGTAAAGGGATTACAGAACGGATCAGAACTCGGGATGTAAATGTGAAGAAAAAGATTGCAAACCTTGAAAATAGGATAGATGCACTCGAAAGTAAAAAAAGATAGGTATTCGAATAATGTGTGGAAATCTCGAAATACTTCATAATTGAACATACAGAAAGGTCAACTATATTTCAGGATATCCTTAAAATGTGTATTCGGTAACTATTGAATGATATAATTGAAAAGATATTCATTAAAATACCTGAAGGAGAGATATATCATGACCAAACATAAAATTTATACAATGAGTGTCGCAAGTGTCTACCCCCATTATGTTACGAAGGCAGAGAAAAAAGAACGTACGAAAACAGAAGTCGATGAAATCATCCGTTGGTTGACAGGGTATAGCCAGAAAGAGTTAGAAGCGCAACTGGAAAAACAGACAGACTTTGAGACCTTCTTCGCTGAAGCTCCTCAACTGAATCCTTCACGGACGTTAATCAAAGGTGTAATCTGCGGTGTACGAGTGGAAGATATTGAAGAACCTATTATGCGGGAGATTCGCTATTTGGATAAACTGATTGATGAGTTAGCAAAAGGAAAAGCGATGGAGAAGATTTTGCGGAAATAATTATTAAAAAGAAGACACAATGCTTCCATTTATAAAACATCAAAGAATCTGTGTTTTTTGTTAAATCTACTATAACCTTAAAACCTTGACTAATCGTGATTCTAGTAATCCGATGTTTGGCTGTAAGACTAGTAATAAATAATTTTTCCATCATTTTCAATTACCCGAAAATTGCTGTCTTAAGAGTCAAAGCTTGATTTACTGGAGAATAACGCTCTATCAAAAGAGAGCGGAGGAAAGAACATAGATCTGGACTATTTTAGTAATCGTATTCATATCTGGTTACTATTTTTTGATAAAGAGTAAATCGAAGCCAATACAAAAATGTTTTTCTTTATTATCCGTTGTTTGTTTATTATTGGCACTTACTCCATTATGGGGATTGAGGTTTATGGATCTTACCATTTGTATTCGGAATATTAGGAATTATATCAGGGTGGTTTGGAATCAAAGGTGATATGAGAATACGTTTATTATTAGCAAACTTAAGGGGTTGGCTTTTTAATTTTTGTGTTTTATAGGTACATTTGGTTCTCAACAGCCATAAATTCTAATGTGGCTTCATCATATTTCCTTCTCCTAAAAAACTTTCGCTAATAAAAATGAATCCTCAATATCATATATTAAGGCGGTCGAAAATGAAACTATTAATCATAGGTTTATTACTATTACTAACTCTAATTATCGCTTTTGTTGTTTCAGGAATTGCAGTAAATAAGCATAATATGAAGAAGAATAAATACGACTTATTAAATTACTTTAAAAATCATAAAGTTTCTCTATCCTTAACCATTAAAGAAAATGGTCGAAATACTCTAGCTATAAATCCGGATAAAAAGTATCCGTTAGCGAGTACAATGAAAATAATAATAGCATATAACTTTGTTAAGAGTGCAATGAATAACAAGATATCCATTGCTGAAAAGGTTAAATTAAACGAACTTGAAAAATTCTACATTAAAGATACAGATGGAGGTGCTCATCCTAATTGGAAATATTCGATAAACTATCCTACGGAAGTATCTTTATTAGAAATAGCTAAAGGGATGATGCAATACAGTTCTAATGCCTGTACGGACTTTTTGATACATAAAATCGGAGTAGACGTTGTGAATGAAAGTATCGAAGTGCTCCAGCTAAATCACGATAAAATAACTTATTTAACATCACCTATTATTATGCCAGGGTATTTATCAGATAAACGGAAGCCAGCTTTAAATAAGTTAGACGCAATGAGTAGTCAGTCCTATCACGAATTAGCAAATGAATTATTTGTAAAAATGCAAGCGAATAGGAGTGATTATCTTAAAGAAAAAACGCCTAAAATGCTAGATCGCAAAATGCAATTGTTAATCACTAAAAGAATGGCTTATTCAACGACAAATCAATATACTGATCTAATGTTAAGATTAGGAAAGGAACTCTTAACCAAAAAGGAAAAAAAGTTATTTAGTGAAATAGTAATAGGTAAAAGTGTAAAAAGTGACAAGGATGACTATTTTTGGTATAAGGGGGGAGCTACACCATACGTTCTAACTTCTGCCTTATATAAAGAATCACAGGATACGACAATATCCGTTTCCCTATTTATTGAGGATGATAAGGGGGGAGATTTATATTGGATAAGAACTATATTTAATGATTTTGTAATCAGTGTTGCCACAGATACGGAGTTTAGAAAAAAGGTAAAGGAAATGGCATAACCGCATTTATTGAGGAGTTTTTTTAAAATGGAATTTAAAGTTAAAAAAGGTCATTCTTATATGACCATCATATTGGTATGTCAACACTAAATTGGACAAAAATTATAGGGCTGTTGTTTGAATTCCACAGGTGTTAAATATCCTATTGTTCCATGAATTCGAATATTATTAAACCAATTCCTTGGCGGCAAATGAACCTGTTTCTTGATGATTTTTTATCCAACGACCTAATGTAGAAGGTGTGATGTTATACTCTCTTGCAATATCTGCACACGATTTGCCGTTTTCATAGAGCTTCACTAATTGCAGGTTTAAATTCGGGTGTAAAAGTTCGACGTTGACGAACTATCGTAGTATGCTGTATGCCCCCTTCAGTTATTAATCTAAGTTTACAAGCCCTCATTTTCTCTGTCCAATTTAGTGTAGCCTATCTAAAATTTAGTACTTAAAGTAATAGGGCGTTATTTCCCGTATAAGAATACAAATGTTAAAAATTATTGTTATTATATAAAATAGAGGTTAATTTTAAAGCTTTTGGTCTTGACGAAGCTAAGACATAAAATAGGAAGATCCAAAAGAAAAATTCGAATTACAATACGAATGATAAAAATAATAGGAGCATTCCTGTAATGAAGAAATTTGAGGGTTGAACAAAAAAGAGCCCCCTTGGTATAGTACAGGGTGTCAATGCGCATTGACCCCGAAATTAATAAATACCAAGGAGAGGTCTCACTATGA
>NZ_JAWDHA010000086.1:0-14961 GCF_034190895.1 Virgibacillus sp. M23
CCATTGATGTGTGTATAATCTTAAATATCATACAATGGGAGAGCTATATATTTTACTGGTATATTTGGGTAAATAAGTGTTTCTTCTAATCTAGCGGAAACTGTCTACTTTAGTTTAGCAGTCACAAAAGGTGCTGTGCTGGCCAAAATTCTCTTATAGATCTACTTTTATACAAGATTTCTTCCCATCTATTAATAGGAATGCCAGTGTACTGTGGTAAACAGTACCATACAGAGTTTAAAATACGTTTCTTGATAACTGCACAAATGATATCTGCGAAAAGTAACTGGCGAGGTGTACCATTACCATAAGCAATTTTTCTAATATAAAGAGCATTTTCTATGAGTACATCTTGTCCTTTTCCGCTATTATAATAATCATTCATTTGGTTATACATCTCATCAACGATCTTTACATATGGCCCTTCTACTTCCCTCATCTTTTTAGAATAATCCCCTTGAAGAAGCCAAAAAAGCAATTTTTCAAGTCCTTCTGCATCCAAATCAGGACATTCATCACCCAATTGCCCAGCAAGTACAATTGAACTTCCGGGTAAATCACATAAGTAGTAAGATGCAGACCCTAACATTAAAAGGTAAGGTGTAAGTTCCTTTTTTAAACGTGATTGCAAATAAGAATCAAAAAAACGAGCTGAAAACTGAAGGTTTTTATGTAATTGGTTAATTTTATTTTCGTCTACTGACTCTGAATTTATTTGCGCAGCGAGATCACCAAGTATGCCAATTGACAAATTAAAAAGCCTAGCAGGATCTTTGGATATTTGTATGTGATATTCTGTTGGTACACCGTACTCATACATCTTTGCTTTTGAACGAGTAACACCTAATAATTGTTGAGATTTATTATCAGGCTTCATCTGCAGATCTCCTATAAATTTCATGAACCAGTTCCATTAGTTCATCACCATGTATAATAAGAAGTTTCAAATTATTGGAGTTGGGATGGCTACTAGTTTGGGTTTTTATTTCTTCATTTGGATCAAATATAGCTGTCGATAATAGGGCTACTGCGCCATAAACCTCTGTATAAGGACGATCCTCCAAGTTTTGAAACCTTTCGATACGTTCAGCATCATGAAGCATCCCTTTATCAAAGAGGCGTTGCTTAATAGCATTAAGCGACTCGCCTATCCTGGAATGATCTTTTGCTGAGTCGTTTACCGCATCCTGAAGTCTATTTTGTTTACGTCCCGTGAATTTTGCTTTCGCTTCAAAAATCGCTAGCGCATCATCTAAGGAATCCTGTTTATCACTTATAATTTTGAATCCTATAATATCACTTCCCTTAGTTGACTCATTTCGTACTGTCTTATCACCATAACGAGTCCGAGGCACCCAATAATTCAGGATATATTGAAGGTAATCTGATACTAATATTTCACTAAAATCTCCCGCACGAATACTAGGTCCAGGAGCCACAGAAGAATCAGGGAATTTTATTTCTTTTAAGTATTCTGCTCTTGAGAAATTGTAACCCCTCCTGTAAAAATCTATTTCATCATCGAGACAATAGTGATTTCTGAAGTGACTAGCCCATGTAGATAGAACCTCATCATCTGTTTCATGATTCAATACCCATACATCAACTGTTTCCCCATCAGCTAAAGTTAACTTTTCGCCTGTGTCCACAAGCCATCTTAGGTGTTCCATACTAACCATTTGCATAAATATCACTCTCTATCCATTGTATTTTTAACTAATTAAATACGCAATAAAAAATAAAGTAAGAGACATAACCTAAACGTTATGCCCCTTCTGTAAATTCTGAGTTGTTATTAATTTGGTCAATTATATGAATAATCTTTCTAGCATCATCGATATTATCCTGGAATAACTCTGAAATACTACCTAACGATCTAAAAGGATCTTCTTGTAACACCCTTTTTTCTAAGTAGCCATTCTTTATGACGTAGTCCATGATAAGCTTTACAAATTTAATTTGACTACTGTTTAACCGCTGTTCTGCTAAGAATTCAGAGAAAGCTTCGTTCGCTGCTTGTCGATCTAAGCCTACGATTTGTCGTACGAGCCTTGTGATAGGTGTATCACCGAATTCTTTCTCATACTCTTCTTTTGTCCCAAGCTCTTCCCACAAAATTTCTTCTAACAATTGAACATCTTTTTCCGTCAAAGGTTTATTATTTCGTAATTTAAAAATTGCTACCTGATCTTGATGCTCTTTCAAGTATTGGTTAACACGTTTTCGGTAATTTTGTAAATTGTTTGCACCATAAATAGGGCTTTCTTCTCTACCTATCACCTGGAACGTGTCTTTAAAATTGATGTAATAATCTTTTTGATGTTCTTTTTCAAGGAATTTAATGAGATCCCTCATTACACTTCGAACTTCCTCTAGGTCAAACAAATGTGCTTCTTCCCAAAACTTATCATCTTGTACTTTGTTAAGCAATTCCTTGTTTTGGCTTATTTGAGGGATTGTCCCAAGCTCGCTTAATTTTTCCGAAGTACTCACAACACTACGAATTTGCTTTGTTGCACTGTTAGCAGTTAAATAAGCTAATTCAATCGTAAACATTACATTATCAAATCGTTTTGCCATCTCATCATCGTCGATTGATATAATGAGAGGTGAAATGTGTTCTTTAATTTCATTAATATTAGAAACCGATAAAGATTGCCAGTTATTTTTATTTTTATATTTATGAACATACTTCAAATTCATCCGTACTTGAAAGTTATCCTCATTTAAACGATTAACTTCTTCAAGCTGTTCTTTAATCAATTCCTCACGATAATTGATATAATCTCCTTCTTGAAAGTCTAGTGCCTGTAACTCTCTTACAATATCTAGTTTCAATTCGAATATTCGCTGGGTTAAGCTGACTGTTAGTCTACCTTCAATTCCTTTTGAATTTTCTCTAAAGAAATCGAAATTACGTAGGTAATCAAAAATTAAGAAATACTCTTTATCTTGACCTGGACCAAATAAATCCTCACACAAGCGTGTTCCACGGCCAATCATTTGCCAGAACTTAGATTTTGAACGTACTTTTTTAAAGAAAACAAGGTTTACAACTTCAGGAATATCTATTCCTGTATCAAGCATATCAACAGATACAGCAATGTGAGGTGTTTTATCTTTAGTTGAAAAGTCATCAATTATGGTATCAACGTAATTAACGCTATAATCGATTTGACGACAAAAGTTACCACCATAGTGCGGATACAAGTCATTAAAACGTTGAACGATTCGTTTTGCATGTTTGGAGTTTTTGGCAAAAATAATCGTTTTCCCTAAGCGATCTCCCCCTTCAACTTTAATTCCTTGTTCCATCAAATCATTAAGCACTTGATCAATTGTATTATCATTAAACAACCAATCATTCATTGCTCCACTAGCAATATAATCTCCTACATCATCATCAAACGTATCTTCATATTGTTCTTTTTCTTCTTCTGATAGTTCATCGTAACGCAATCCATCATCAAGAAATGTAGAAGTAGATTCAATTGTACGGTAGTCGACTAGATACCCATCATTTACCGCTTGCTCTAGTTCATAAGCATACGTCGGGTTCCCTGATTCTAACCCAAAAATATCATACGTATTTTTGTCTATTTCATCTTTTGGTGTTGCTGTTAATCCTAGTAGGATACCATCAAAATACTCAAAGATTGATCGATATTTTTTATAAATACTACGGTGACTTTCATCTATAATAATTAAATCAAAGTGTCCTACGGTAAATAACCTTTTCCCATCTTTTCTTTTTATGTCATCAATAGCATTCATCATTGTTGGATAAGTAGAAAACACCATTCTGCTTAATTCAGGGTCATCTTTATTATCCAATAAGTTACAAACGCTCATTGATGGAAGGAGATTATTAAACGAATTCTTTGCTTGTTTTACAAGTGCTGTTCTATCCGCTAAAAACAACACATTTTTTACCCAGTTATGTCGGACTAGTATGTCTACAATTGAAATCGCCGTTCTTGTTTTTCCAGACCCAGTAGCCATAACGAGGAGTGCTTTCCGTTCCTTCATTTGAATTGCTTCCGCAACATTTGTGATGGCTTCCTTTTGATAGGGGCGGTTCGTAATATCATCATTGATATTGATTTTAACTAGTGGTCGTTTAAATTTTCTTCTTGTTATTAGGAGTTCAATGTCTCCCTTTGTGTAAAAACCGGACACCTTACGTTCAGGATATTCTAAGTCGTCCCAGATACGAGTATCAAATCCATTTGTGAAAAAGATTATAGGACGTTGGCCACTCATTTGTTCTATGCAATCTGCATAAAGTTTTGCCTGCTGTTTCCCTTGATATAGGTCTACTGAAGTTTTCTTCGCTTCAATTACAGCAATAGGCTTTCCATTATCTCCAAGTAAGACATAATCTACAAAACCGATACCCGATCTATTCGCCATATGTGCTACTTCATATTCTTCAATAACGTCCCTACCAAACTCCCACCCTGCAAGTTTTAATTCAAGATCAATGTAGAGCTTTCGAGTTTGATACTCTGAGATTTCATCAACTTGATAATTATAATCCTCCGTATTTCGTACTCGGTTCTGTGTTGCCTTTTTACGTAGTTCATCATTTTCCTTCTGCATCTCTTCTATCTTTTTATCTTTTGAACTCAGTTTCTCGTATAAATCCTGATATTCTTCAGGTCTTTTCCGTGGTTCATTACCTGTTAAGAGAATCGACTCATCGAATTCTGTGCCTGTGTATTCTAATGAATAGCAATAATCAATCCAATTAACAAGTTGGTATAAATTATATAATGAGGTCACTGCTTCTTCACGCGATATTTTCGAGTTTGTATGAACCGCAACATTACCTAACTTTATAATGAACTTCAAAAGTGGAAAGAGGTCATTGTCAATAATGTCCCTAAAAGTACGCTCATGAATAAGACTTGATAGATTATCTTGATATGGAACCTTCAGATCCTTATCAAAGCTATACATCCACTTAACCGCAAGCTCCAATGCACGTCTTGTTAATATAGCACAAGTAGCCGGACTTACTTGAAGGCTTTTTTCAGCTTCTTCACAAGCACCAGAAAAACTTTGATATTGGGTTTTATTTTTTAAAAACTCAAAGTTAGACATTTGGGGCACCTCTTCCTCTTCCGATTTTTAGTCGGTTAAAGTTGCTCTACGGTGTCGTCATTGAATAGTTCGCCTTTAAAAGCACGACTATTTAGAGAATTAAATAACAATTTATAGTTTCTTAAAGTAGATATTAACTGTGTTTTTTGTTTTTCAATAGTTGATACCCTTTTAGCATATAGATTTTGCAGTTCAATATCTGGAACTACAACTTCTAGTTGCTTAAGCTTTTGTTTTGAAATATTTGACATTGATTTTGCACTACCACTGGATAAGTCTTTTAATTTTTCTTTAACAGAAAAATTATTAACCAACTGCCACAAAAACAATTTGTTAAGTTCGTTCTCTTTAACAATTAATCTAAATATGGTGTCTGGAAATATTAATTTTTTTTGTGTATTAAATACGTAAGCGCTAGTCCCAACCAGTTCTGGTGTGTTTTTTCTATTAAACAATAAATCACCTTTTGTTATTTCTAATTCCTCTTTTGGAGTTAGAGATTTTGGTAATGATTTATTCTCTTTTACTTTAAAAATTCCTTTTGTTATTGCACCTAATTTCAAAACACCCCATTCACCATTAAGTGCTGGGTATGAGTGACACTTTGGACTCCAACCGCCTTCTATATGTTCCAAATATTCACCAAGCTTCTCTTTCTTCCACCCTTTTGGATTACTTATGGGATTGCCAAACATATCTAAAAAAATACTTTGTTTTAAGGAATTTAATTTTGAAATTTGATGCTCTCGTTTTTTTATGATATCTTCTGACTTTGATAAAATGTAAGCTATTTTAATTTGTTCTTTTATATCAAGTAACGGTATTTCAGCATTTGTTAAATTACCTAATTTTATATACTTAATAACTCCACCGATAGATTGTTCTCTTAATTTTTCAACATACATCTTTAAAAAATAATACAGGTACTTTACATTTAGTAATTTAGTATCAATTGACTCAACTATATATGTCCGTTGATAAGCATCAAATTTACCATTGTAATATTTAACATTTAAATCACCATTTCCTGCGACTAATACACACTCAGAATCATATGAGTAACTATTAATTCTAGAAGGATTAATTGAACAAGTAAAAAAAGGATATTTCCCATTAGCCTCAGCTGCATTGGCATTTAACTTTCCTGTCTTAATATTTGTAAAATCACCTAACTTCACCCATTTCATTTTAGGAACTCCTCCAATTCTGAAATGGCTTCTAGTATCTCTTCTTCATCTTTTTTAATTTTTTCAATAATTAGCTTAGGATCTTCGTAATTAATCTCTTGGTGTACTGTTTTCTTATAATTATTTAGTGACAGATCATATTCCTTCTCCCTAATATCTCCTAAGGGTACTAGAAAAGATTGTTCAGTACGTTTCCTACTTGTCTCATTTTCTAATTTATTAAATCTATTAATAATATCTGGAATATCATTTTCCTCAATCGGACTTCTTTTGTCATCTAAAGATAGCCCATCTGCCTTCATATCGTAAAACCATACTTGATCCGTTCCCCCCGCTTCTGTCTTTGTAAATATTATGACTGCAGTTGAGACCCCTGCATATGGCTTAAAAACTCCACTTGGCATTTTAATTACTGCTTCCAATTTATGATTTTCAACAATTTCTTTTCTTATTGATTTATGAGCATTTGAGCTTCCGAACAATACCCCGTCCGGTACTATCGCCGCAGCACGACCCCCCTTTTTTAGTAAACGTAAGAATAAACTCAAGAAAAGTATTTCTGTTTTTTTTGTTTTTGTAATTCTTAGTAAATCGTCTGAAACAGAATCATAATCTAAGGAGCCCTTAAAAGGTGGGTTTGCTAAAACCATTGTATAGAGTTCCCGGTCTTTGTTTTGTTCAGATAAGCTATCACGATAGTTAATATTCGGATAATCTACACCGTGAAGCATCATATTCATTGCCCCAATACGGAGCATAGTGTTATCAATTTCAAAACCATGAAACATATTTTTATTAAAATGCTCTCTTAAGCCTTGAACATAAAACATATCATTGTGATTTTCACGTAAATATTCACTTGCAGACACTAAGAAACCAGCGGAACCGGCTGCTGGATCAACAATTATGTCTTCAGGTGTTGGTTTCATTAGTTTTACAATCATATCTATGATATGACGTGGTGTACGAAACTGACCGTTTGTTCCTGAAGTTTGAAGTTTCGATAATAAATACTCATATAAGTCACCAAGGGTATCTTTCTTAGATTCTCCCTTTGTTGTTTCGGGAAGACTATTAATACCTGAAACAACTCTTGCCAGTAAAGAAGGTGTTGGTATTACAAATACGGCGTCTTTTAAATATTTTGCATATGCAGAGTCCTTTCCGCCCATTGTTTTAATGAATGGAAATACTTCTTGCGATACAACATTAAACATTTCATCTGGTCCCATATTTGCAAAATTCGACCAACGCAATTGAGGTTTATCTTTTGGGAATATCCCTTCGTATTCTAGACCTAGTAGCTCATTATCCTTTTCTTTTTGGTTTTCTCGATCGTCAAGCCCTTTTATATATATTAAATATGTAAATTGCTCAATTACAGTTAATGGGTTAGTAATCCCACCTGTCCAAAAGGTTTCCCATATTTTATCTACTTTGTTTCGCATTTCACCTGTTATCATTTAAACACCTCTACCAACTATATAATAGAATAATAGTTACTAACAATTATACAACACTTTTACTTTTTACAAAATCTGTAGATTTCTTTTATTGTTATGTCCCTTTTTTCATTTATAAATTTCTATTAACAATATTTACATCTAAATACTCGTTACAGTACTTAGCTATTTTTTGATCTACTGCCTCAGATCTACCTTTAGCTATTCCCGCCTCTCTCCTAACAAGACTCTCTGTAAGAGTTTTCCGAGATTCAATTAACTTTTTAACAACACCTTCTACCCTTCTTAACTGAAATTGTTCATGGGATTCGACAACACAATTTATATATTCACTTGTTTTAGGCATCTTTTGTAAAAAATCCTTCTTTAACAAATCCAGTTTTTCAACAACCCTCCCTAAAGCATACAATGTAATTCTTTCTGGCTTTTCTTTGTCCAATAAAATTTTTGTCCCTTTTTTAACAGCATTTAACATTTCATTATCTCTTTTTTCCCAATCAACTTTCTTAAATCCAACATTATTGATATTAGGGGAGTTCTCCCTTAACCAATTCTTATCATGCCGATTTAAAAAAGCATATGTACTCATATCTTGCTTTTTAATTCTTTCTAAGGAATATTGAGGGTTTCTTTTTAATATTTCTAGCCACTTTTCCCTATAATCTTCTATTAATTCTAAAGGATATGATACCCTTCGCTTTTTACCATTTGAATAGTCTAGATATTTTTGCTTAATGTGAAGTAATTTGTCTATATTATCTTCATAGCCTCCATTCCTCTTCTTTGTCTCTTTATACAATCTCTCAAATTGTCTTTCCCATTTTGGGTCTATGTATTTTATCTGTTCAATACTAAAATTATTTATGTTATCTGATTTTGTATAAGTAAATCCACAATCACATGAAAAAATGCCTATTTCGGTTTTGTTTACAGGGCTTGTTCCGAGTTCTGCGTTATTAATAACCATTTGTTGATAGTGATCAGAGAACGGATTAAAACAAGGATATGGCCCCTCACCAAATGGACTTATTATTTTGTTTTTATAATGGTTCAGTGTATCAACATTTTCATTTAAAAAAAGCGTTAATAATACATGTTTGATAGGAGGGAATACTTGATTATGTTTTTTTACGATACTACTTAACCAGTTACTTCTCTTGCAACCATTAAATTCTGCTCCCAAGATATCCAATATTTCTTCTCCGAAATAGTTTTGGAAATCCATAAGTAATTCTTTATGGTTGACCATCTTACCTTTTAGATAACCTTCACGATGTAATAAATATTTATAAACATCCACAATATTGTCAAAAGATAAAAGGAGATTTTGGTTTGCCGTTTTAAGGCATTCCTGTGCAACTTGAAGCAAAATAGATTCCGAACTTTTTTTAATTGCAGTTGCAGGTGGCCTATCTAATGGGCAATTTTCAAGTGAAGCTACTTCAAAAATATTTTTTTCTTTGAATCTAGGTTGCCACAATACATCGCTGTCCCTAAGTGGTTCCATGTGTTTTAAGCAATAAAATACACCTTGAATCTGATTGTCTTTTCGCCAGAACGTCTCACCATATTTTAGGTAATCATCACTAACACATTTCGGACAATATCTAAAATATTTATTTGTCGGACTTACATTACTAGTTTTACTTTCGCCACCACTTGCAATAATAGTCAATAGTTCCTTCTTTGTTTCCTCCCTTGAAAAGTTGGTAAAATACAAATATAGGGTGTGTTTATTAACCAAATTGTTAAAGTCGATATGATTCATATGAGATATATTTTTTAAAAAAATACTTAGTTTTCTCGGGATATCCGCATATGACCTTACAAGATTCTCATTAAATAAGTCTAAATAAGTATGTTTAGAATATCTATTTCCCGACCTATTATGATACCTCGCAAATACACTATACATTAATTCGTTTTCGTAAATTGATGGAAAAAATGCTAACAAGACTTCCCCCCTTATCTAAATCTATTTATAAATCAATCCCCTTATTTATTTCCTTATCTATTGCATTAAGAACATCGGGATTTAGACATTCGCCTAGCCCCGAATAGCGCATAATTCGCCATTCCTTAACTTCGATATTAAGATTTCGCATCTGTGACGCTTTTATCTTAATCCGACGTATTTGAAATTCTTCGATAGTCTCTGTTACTTCATTCAATGCCTCTTTGCATTTAGGCAAAACATCTAATTGTTTTTCGAGTAGCGATAATATACCTAATTGTTTACCAATTGCACTAATAGTTACTCGAACCAAATCATCTTCATTACCTTTAATTCTTTCGCCTTCTTCCTTAATTAACATGGATAACTTTTCATCTCGCATTTTCCAATTAACTCTAATAGCTTTTTGCTTGTTCACCTTTTTTGGAGGAAGATTTTCAAATAACCAATACTTATCATTTCGATACAACCATATATATACAGATGAGAGCGTTTCTCTAAGTCTTGTCCGACTATATTGAGGATTTTTTTCTTTATGTTTTATCCATTTAACCCTATATAAATCCCTTTTCTCTTTGTTCGTTCCATTTCTTCTTTCCGGCACATAACCACTATCTAATTTTTTAATATATTTACTGACTGTACTTCTGTCAGCCCCTATCTTCTCTGCTATCTTTACTAACGGTACTTTCTTCTGATAAAGCTCTCTCAATTTATTTTCCCATAATTCCCCATAGTTTTTTATTCTGCCCACTTTAAATCGGTCTTCTTCCAATTGATCCGGACCTCTTCTAGAATAAACAAACCCACAGCCACAAGTGAAAGTTCCTACCGGCTTTCCAGTTTCGTAACAATTAGTAATTTCAAGTCTGGTCATTACGCTATCCAAATAATGATTTGCAGTTTTGTTTAAACATGGATAAGGTGGGGAGCCAAAAGGTTCATATTGAAGATGATTTCCTTTTATATTATTTAATGTTGCGATATCTTCATCTAAAAACCTGATTAATAAAAGATGCCTTAGAGGGTGGCAGGAAACACGGGGTTTTCGTAATAGTTTATGTATCCATGTGTCCTCAGCATTTTTATCTATATCACTGTCAAGTTTACTTAATAATTCACTCCCTATATATTTAATAAACTCAGGTAAAAAATCCCTGAACCTGATTCTAGATGATACTGTAACAAAGCCTTTTTCTCGTAACTTATACACATAATAATCTCTAATCTTTTCTAAACCTAAGGGGGAAATTTCCAGTTCAAGAATTGTAAGTGATTGTTTTGAAATAAACTCTAAGTGATTCCATGAACTTTGTAACAACTTCGCCTTTCCTTTATCATTTATTTCAATTTCATTTAAATCATAAAATCTTTGTTTATTCATTGGTACTTTAAAAGGAATATTGGATTCATTTAACGATTGCAGGTGAAACGGGCATATGAAAACTCCGGATAATTGATGAGATCTATGCCAATAGGCTTCTCCGTATTTTGTAACTTCTTCTTGATAGCACTTTATACAGTATCTTAAAAATCTAGGATATTTTATCCCACTTGCGGTTATACCTGTAAACATGTGGACACCACTCGCATCACTATTAATCATTGTTTTTTTTAACATATTCTCCCTATCTTTAGGTAGGAATGGTGAATAGTAATGAAATAAAGTATGCTTTGCCAAGAGGTAGTTTGAAGTATAAATGTTGTTAATACGATTACAAATATCCATTAGGTTCCCTGGCAAATCAGTTATTGGGACCTTTGTTTCTACGCCGTATAAATCAACCAAGGTTTGTTTAAAACTCTTATTTCCACTTCTGCGGTGATACCTAGCCAACCAACTATACAGAAGTTCATCTTTATAAGGACTTGGAAAAAAACTTAACAAATGTCTCACCACTTTACTTTAATTTAAAAATTCATCAAATGATTTAACTATATTTGCATCTCTTAACGCTTCTTCAAGGGCTACTTTTTGTTTCTTCGCATTTTCAGCAATTAGACGAATATCATTCTTGTTTGAAAAGTGATTAACTGTTTTACTTTGAACTAACTTTTTATTGAGTTTATTATCTTTATTTACTTCTCTACTTTTTATCATTTGTGTAATAATTGTTTGCTGTTCATGTAAAGCCTTCATTCCTTTATTAGAATTCATAGCATCTTCAACTATAGTTCTAGCCTCTTTTTCTGATAAATCAAAGTTTAATGCGAAATTTAATAGTATTTCGAAGTTTTTCTCATATTTATTTTTATTTATTGCTCGTTTATGTTCAGAATTAACTTTTCCATGTAACCCTAGTCTATTTCCTAATGCCTTGACGTACTCATTAGTTTCATTCCAACCAGGTTTAATATCATCATACTGTTTAATTTTTTCTTTATCTCCTATGCGTAAAGCATCTATCACACCTTGAACTAATTTCAAATTTTGTTTAGCAACCGTCTTTAACAACCTTACTGATAATTCTTCCTGACCATAGGCAATAGCGTATTGTTGTGACTTTATAAATAGATTTATTACAAAATCCGTAACGCCTTGAGTTAACTCATACATTGCATTACTTAACTCTTCTGTTAAAGGCACCTTTTTCTCCGTCCATTGATACTCCCACAAATTACTTAAGAACAAATCCCATTCATCTTCTTTTGTCATTGGATCTAAGAATTCAGAACCCATACCACTTGCCCTACGACCATTAGCTAACAATTTATTAAATAGAGGGATTGCTTTATAAGTTCCAATATAGACTAAGGGGACACCTAGTTTATTGCTTAAATCAACAAAAAAATCCAACATTAGTTGCCCTGCTTCTCCCTTTTTCATCCTTTGAATTTCATCTATTACTAGAACACCAACACAATGGAGTGAACAAACATGAGACATTGCTATAATAAGATCTTCCTCATTAATTCTAGATTTAACAAACTTTTTATAATAGTTTGTTTGGAGAATTTGATCGACAGTTAAAAAGAATTGCTGACAAAGAGACTTTCTTGATCCATTAAACGGACATTCCAATTTAATCCAAACTATTTGTTTTAAATATCCTAATTCTAACCCGTTATATTTATAATCTGAGTGAATTATAACCTGGGGGTACATTAACAATATTTTTTCAATAGCAGTTGTTTTACCAATTCCGCTAATTCCAATTATTGTGTATGACTTGGCTGTAGACTGATTTCCTATAATATTCTTACCATCCTCATCCAAATCAACATTAAGTATCTCCTTTATTCCTACTGCAAACTGTTTAGCATAAAATGGAGATAAAGGATTTCTGCTAACATAACCTCTTCTTATCATTATGGAAAGGTTGGACTCAATTTGTAAGTGAACCAATAACGGTTGCATATAATCTCGAACTTGCTCTATATAATGCAACCTAATTTCAGGAGGCTTTTGTCTATCTTCGGCATAGTAGTCTGGAAAATTTAATAATCGCTCTCCTACATCAATTTGTGAATTGATAGCAGGTAAAGCTTCAATTAAAGGATTCTTTCTATACTTCGGTATCTCCTGTTCATTATATTTTGCAGTTATTTGCTTTCCCATCAGAACAGAGATAATACTCCCGTCAAAAGCAATATCTTTTTTCATTTTGCCGATCTCCTTACTTTACTTTGCTGTTTTAACATATTTATAAGAGAATCCTTTCCTTCACTATTGTCTTTACTTTGCTCCATATCAAACTCTAACAAATCAGCTTGTCCATCTTCATTTGTTCCACCTAGAGTGTTATCCCAATTTTCACTTTCTCGCATTGATTCCTTTTCTTCTTTTCGATTTTGTTTTATTGCTTTTGTTTGACTTGACTTACTTTGTCCAGGTATTTTTAACTCATTGGTTTTATGAGTTTCATCTGCAATTATTTGTTCTATGTGTGTGTCTGCATCTGAGGATATTTGCCTTTGTTCACTTTTTATAAATTCTTCTGAAATACTTCGCGCATAGCTGTATTCTTCATAATCTTCAATTCGGGGTTCAAGTTCTCCATCAGCAATTAATTTATTTAGCATATTAAATTTTTCATATTCACCTTTTTCTTTGCGAATAAATATATAATTAATGCTTCTTGGATCATACGACACATTTATCTTTTTTCTACCTTTTATAACTGGTTCTTCAAACCAACCCTGCTCTATTGCGTAATCAGAAGAATAGTACCGCTTATTAAAGTACACACCTTCTCTTGTAATAGAGGCTTGTTTAGACGGCATTAAAGCTAATCTAATTAAGTCACTATCAATTTCCTGTAAATAACCATGTTTATGCTTAATCCCCCACTCCCAAAGTTCAATAGGTGTTGGTATTAGCTTATGTTCAATCATTCCGCTTGTTAAAGGATAGTTAGAAATGATCTTTCTATTGTGTTCTAAAATAGATAATACAATGATTCTTTCAAATGCTTTTAAGGTCAACTTTGCATCTAAACGATAATCTTTTCCGCCTCTTTCATGGTAGTCTTTGTGAACAGCTCCTGGTGCCCACTTTTTAATTTTTGTGTTTATTGTTCGAAAATGTTGCTCTACAATTCCTTTTAAATCGGCCCTATATGGCGGCATATTGTAAACCATAATCCCAAGTAAGTCGATTAAGCTTTCTGCATTATACCCTTCCATCTCTCCCCTATCTGCTGCAATTACTGTGGGCATGTGATGAGCAGGCCATTCCCACTCTTCAATATTTATGTTTAATTCTTTACAGTACTCTTTTTTATTCAAACTGGTATTTTCTAATGCAAGCATCGCACTCAACCATGAAGGGCCCTCTAATCCTACATAAAGCCCAGTTACTAGTCTTGAAAAAACGTCTTTTACAATATAAACAACAGGACGTCCAATAATTCTGTCACGTGATAACGAACTAACAAGATATACATCAGCGATGGTTGCATCAATTTCAAAAATTGATCCTGGTCCAACTGCTCTTCTAGAAGCCTCACCAACGTTTGGTTTTGCTTTTAATTGGTACTTCCTTTCCCCTTCCTTCTTCAAGTACTTTTCCTTTGAATTGTGTTCATTGTTATACCAATATTTA
Source organism: Virgibacillus sp. M23 (assembly GCF_034190895.1). Classification (NCBI taxonomy): domain Bacteria; kingdom Bacillati; phylum Bacillota; class Bacilli; order Caryophanales; family Bacillaceae; genus Virgibacillus; species Virgibacillus sp. M23. Next base: position 14,755 of record NZ_JAWDHA010000086.1, read on the forward strand.
AATTGTCTATATGTCGGTACATCTTCACTCTTAGGGAGTATCGGTGCTTTAATTCCGTTTTTAGTAAAGTAATAACCTTCATAAGAAAAACCGGGCAAAAACCAGCCCGGTCCTTTCCTGTTTGCCATAGCTAGAGCACATCCGATAGTTTGTATTCGTGTCCTTGTACTCCTTTATAATACTCCGGATACATTTCTCCTCCACATT
>NZ_JAWDHA010000087.1:0-14145 GCF_034190895.1 Virgibacillus sp. M23
TCAAAATGATGGGTAGGTTCCATCTCATATAATTCGTGTATGTCAAACAAGCTTTGTTGTCGTATAATAGACATAGGGGCATCTCACCTCTCTGTTTATGTTTGTGTGGTAACTAACATTATACAGGGTTTGGGGAGGTGCTCTAATTTTTATGTCTTTAAAGTCTTGAGCCCCAAGGGCTCTATATTATGAAATTAACTCATCTACTTAATATTAACTTTAATAGGTGTTGAGATGTTATCTGGATAGTCAGCTTCATTTTGCTGTGTTATATATACTAGATTATTTTTAGGAAGATATATAATACTTTGTGTAAATATTATAAATAACATTAGGGAAAATATATACTTATTAATTAAATTCATGATTAAACTCCTTCCCAATTTCTAAAGCTAATTTATAGTAGTAGACTGCTTTTTTATAAAATCCTTTACTCTCAAAAATAGTAGCAGCCATTTTTAAATAAAATTTGTAGTCATCACGATCTCCATTTTTATTAAAAAATGGGATCGCTTTTTTTAATAAAAATGTAAGATTGTCTTCACTATAGAATCCGTTTTCACTGTTGATAATCAATGTTTTAAACTTTATTATATATTCTTCATTTCTTGATTTAATTGCCATATCATAAGCCATTTTAATATCTTTAGTAATTTCCATACCTAAATGTTTATAGCGTATTAAGTATAGTAAATATATAGTGTTTATAGAACTATAGTTTTTTCCTTTAATATTTAAACATCTATTCAAATAACTCACCGCTGTATTCCAATTTTTCTCTTTATACTCTAGGTAACCAAGATTATGAAGTATCCTTGCTTCATTTTTTTTATCACCCTGATTAAGTACTTCTTTTAATGAAATATTAAGGTATTCTTTAGCTAAAGTCATTTCTTTTACAAGCATATAATTGATTCCAAGTAATATATGGCAATTCATTATTTTTATTAGATCTAATTGTTCAATATATATTGCTTTTGCTTTATTTAACATTTCTATAGATCTGCAATAACATTCCATTTTACTCGATGCAATTGCAAAGAAATAGTAGAAGTCACCATCAGGTTGATACTGTTCCACATTTTTTACAGCTAATTCGAATAGTTCCATGCTTGCCGGTATCTTATTTTGCTTTAATAGAAGAATTGCCTTGTTTTTATAATAATGATAAGAATGTTTAGTTATAATAATGTCTAAGTTGTTTTCTATTTCTATTAATAATTTATTTGCCTTATATAAGTCCTTTCTTAATATGGTTAAATCAAGCAACTGATTGAGTAAAAATATGTTTTTTTGATCTTGGTTAAGAGCAAAATACTGATCAATGATTTGTTTATAGGAAATAATGGCTGATTCGGAGTTCTTATTAGTAATAGCATTAAAGTAAGTAATTAATAATTCATCTATGTATGGGTCTTTGCTTTTTTCTAATTTTTCATAAGGTATCTTTAGTTTTTTGCAAAGTAGTAATAGAATTTCTTTACTTGCAGTAATGCTATTATTTTCAACCTTACTAAGGTATGGAATAGAACATATGCCTAGACATACTTCTTCTTGAGTTAGATTAAGTCGCTTACGTTTATTTTTTATATATAGTCCTATACTCATATTACTATCCCCTTCAAATTGATCAGGTATAATGGCTTATATACATATTCTATAATGGTAGCCTAAATTCCTTCTTAATTGGAATAAAAATTTTAATATTACGAAGCAAGATAGAACCTCTTGATAAATAGATGGGTGTTTTATAAGCTAAAGTCTTTCGATCCCCGAGTCTTTTTTTATGGCAAGCTTTTTACTATCGGTTTTAGGTAGGTTGGAAGTAGAAAAACCGCAAAATTAATCAAAACATACGGATTCCTTTTTGATATTTTAATAAAGAAAGGAGGAACATGCTATCAAATATGAGGATGTCATTAATCAAACGATTACCTATATTGAAGAACATTTGCATGAATTGTTAACAATGGAAGATATTGCGGATTGGGCAGGCTTTTCTAAATATCATTTTCATCGAATTTTTCAAACAACAGTTGGTATGACGATAACGGAATATATTCGAATGCGAAGATTGGCAAATGCATCAGTGGATCTGTTATACACAGACGAACGGATTCTAGATATCGCACTTTATTATCATTTTGAATCACAGGAGGCTTTTTCTAGGGTCTTTAAAAAGGCTTATCATTTGCCTCCTGGGAAGTATCGAAAATTAATGTCGGATGTACTGAAAAATAAGGAGGAATCTTATATGGATAATCAAGTGAAAGGTTGGTTTTTAAGTGGGTCGGACCCGTTTAATTATGAGATGGGAATGGATCGGGAGGTCGTACATTGTGGAAAATCATCAGGCTATTTAAAAGCTAAAACGGTGATTGATTCTTCAAACTTTGCTACGATGATGCAGCAATTCAAAGCAGATAAATTTATCGGAAAACGAATGAGACTATCTTGTTTTTTAAAAACAAAAGATGTAGACACTTTTTCTGGTATGTGGATGAGAGTAGATAATGCTTTTGATGATGTTTTACAGTTTGATAATATGAGTAATCGCCCTATCAAAGGGACTACGCAATGGAACCGATATACGATTGTTTTGGATGTTCCTTCTGAAAGCTCGGTCATATCATTTGGAGTTATATTAACGGGTCAAGGCATTATATGGGCAGACCAATTTCGTTTTGAAGAAGTGGATAAAAATGTGGCAGCAACTAATTTGGAAATACAAACAGAATTATTGGATGAGCCAGTAAACCTATCATTCGAGGAGGAAATTAGTTAAAGTGGATGTTTTTTCTAATCGAATTCTTGGGTTCTAAACTTGACAAAAATGTGTATCAATTATAAACTATTGGAAATTTCATAAAAGGAAACACGATGATAGGGAGTATTAAGGATTATTATTGTTAAGAGAGCTGCCGGTTGGTGTAAGGTAGTCAATATAACCCCAACTCACCCTGGAGTGGTAAGGCTGATATGTAGGTCTTAACGGTTAACTCCGTAATTGGTTAATGAAGTGGATTTGTTTTGTAAATGAATCAAAAAGAGTGGTACCACGAAGGTAAAGCCTGTCGTCTCTTATGGGATGATGGGCTTTTTTATATGATAAGGAGGGAGTACAATTGAAAATACAATATCCAACTCCCCTACAGAAAGGGGATAAAATTGCTGTTACTGCTATTTCAAGTGGTGTAGAAAGACCGTTACATATTTTATTAGAGGAAGCAAAAAGTAATATGGAATCCCTTGGGTATCAAGTGGAATTGGCAGAAACCGTATGGACTGAAGAAAAAGCAAGAAGTGCAACAAAAGAAAAAAGAGCAAAAGAATTTATGGATCTCTATATGGACCCGACAGTTAAAGCAATTATTCCACCGTGGGGTGGACAATTTTCATTAGAAATTTTTCCATTGTTAGATTGGGAGAAAATCAAGAAGATGCCTCCAAAGTGGATACTAGGATATTCCGATATTAGTACAATGAACTTTGTGTATACAACAATTACTGGCAATGCATCAGCCCATGGAATAAATTTTGTGGAGATGTCTGCACCAACTTTAGATGAAACAAGTAGTGGTTGGGAGCGTGTATTAACAGCTAATCAGAAAGAAATTGTTACACAGCAATCATCTTCTAAATTTCAGTCTTCATGGGAGAAGGTGTTTAAAAACCCGGCAACTGGCTTCTATTTGGATAGCCAAACGGAATGGAAAAGTCTCAATACGAAGGAAACTTTCTCTGGAAGATTGTTAGGTGGTGTCATTAATACACTTCAAAATATTCATGGTACACCATTTGATCAAGTGGAAAATTACCTAGATACGTATACAGAAAATGAAGGGACGATTTGGTATCTTGAAAGTGTTGATATGAGTGCAGCTGAGATTTATCGTGCTTTGTGGCAAATGAAAGCGAATGGATGGTTTAAAAATACAAATGGTGTCCTAATCGGTAGATTAAGTGGATATACTCCTACAAAGGATTATCAACTAAAGGATGTATTGATCGATATTTTCTCTAAGGAGAATATCTCATTTATTTACGATGTAGATACAGGTCACTTACCTCCACAACTCACCTTAGTCAATGGTGCTTTGGCACAGGTATTCTATGAAAAAGGTGCTGGGAAAATAGATATACATTTTAAATAAAAATAAACTGGAAGCGATGACGGTAAGAGAAATGAAGGAAGGAGGAGGGAATAGGGATGCAGAGCTTATCGAGGTTCTGGCTACCTTGGGTGCTAGGTGTAATCGTAGCAGTAGTTGCAATAAGTTTGTGGAATAAAAAAGAGATAGATTGGGATCATATTATGACAATGAGTATCGCTGGATTAATTGGTATGTTGATTGCAACAGGAATAAAGATGGCTATAAAAATGGCTAATAGCAAATCAAGTGAATAGTTGTTTGCAGGCTATATTGGAATGCAAAAAGTTGTACACTATAGTTAGTAAAGAAAATGGTGCTTTTAAAGTAAAATGATTAAGATTTTGACTATCGCCAATGGTATAGCCTATTTATTAAGCTATATTGGTGATAATCATGCGGTCCTTTAGGAGGGATCGCTTTTTTATGTAACTAATCGGCTTAGGTTGACTTCTTTTAAATTACAATGTAATATATAAATTGCAAAAGTAATATATAATTTACATTGCGTAGGTGAATGTATGAAAAACAATGTGAAAATAGCAAGAATAAAATTATCGATGACGCAAGCACAATTAGCCAAAAAAGTAGGCGTAACAAGGCAGACAATAGGACTAATCGAGAAGGGAGTATATAATCCGAGTCTCCAACTTTGCATTGCCATAGCAAAAGAACTTCATAAAACGTTAGATGAATTATTCTGGGAGGTGGAAATGTAATGAAGTCATGGCTATCGTTTTTATTACCAAATGACGAATATAAAGAAAAAAAGATTCTTTACTTTTTATCAGAAGGATCCATTGTTCTACTGATAGCGTTATTTAGTATATTTATCAGTAGTCGGTACGTATTCAATTTTCAGCTCGATATAGAATTTGCTTTGTTTGCTTCTATATTCATTTTTTTAGGATATGTTCTATTAAGGTATATTATATCTGGTATGGAATATACAGATGTTGCTACAGAACATGCCTACAAGAAAGAGCTAAAGCATATTTTTAGCAGGACATGTAGTTTTGGGATTATTTATATGTTGCTCTATTTCATTTTTGTCGGTATCCCAAGTAAGCAAAATGAATGGGGAGAGCTTTTGGGATTACTTTTAAGTATTTGCCTCATTTGGTTTATTATAAGTTTTATTTCCTTAAAGATCTCCTATAAAAAGAATAAAGAATTGTTATAATTCATTTTACAGACTAAAAAAGAGCGAGCAGCCTACCAGTACAAAAAAGCTTGTAGAAAACATAGGGGTTTATTTACAAGCTGGCGATTCTTCAACAGAGGAATCGTTATTTTTTTGTCTTTACCTTATTATTTGATAGCTGTTATTTTTGTAATCATTTCTCATAAGGTGAAACGTCATCCCCAATATGGGGAAGTGGGGGATCGACTGTCAGTAAATGTCCGATTAGTTCGAAGGCTTTTAGGTCATACCCTTGTGGTACGAACAATCTGTGTGGGATAAAACAAACCCCCACTGTTTGAGGTTTCACTTTAATGAGGGATGTCATTTTTCTCTTTTATATCCAGATTTTAAAATGGGTAACATGTTATTCTATGCCTTTCTATAATTCATTTATAAATGAGAAGAAGGAAATTAGTAATAATCTATCGAATTCTAAATTTTCAGCATAAAAATTTAGAAGGGGAATGTGCTATTGAAAAGATTAGTAATTATTACAGTTGGTAAAACACATAGCGGGAAAACTACATTTGCTAAAGCCCTTGAGCAACAGCTACATCATTCATTGGTGATCGACCAAGATAACCATGCTGAATTCATCAACACCTATTACAAACCCTTACTACCAAAACAAGGGCCCAATGCTATTAAATACACGATCACACAATCAATTGTTGGTTATGCTGTTCAACAAACTAAATCTCATTCTTTGTAACTCAAATCGTTCTCGCAAAGATCGTTTAGAACTGCTTTCGTATTTTCAACGTAATGGTTTTACTAGCATTCTTGTTAATTTTGATATCCCTGATCCTATTCTGCAAGAGCGAGTGATTAAAAGTCAGCGCAGTACAGCTATATTTAGGTTTGTTTCCAATTTTGAAGAAGTGCTTACGCGACAACAAGCGGAAACGGATAAGGAGGATATAAAAGCACCATTGATAGACGAAGCAGATCATTTATTTGTAATCAAAAAAGAGCCAGAAGTTCAGTCTGTTATTCAAAGAATAGTAACTTTGGAAGCAAACGTATAACCTATGTATTACCGACTTGGATTGTAGATAATTTAATCAATAATCGAGTTACGGAATCCAATTTAATAAAAACATCGGAGCTGAAAATGATGAAAAGAGAATTAGAAAAAGCGATTCACTTACGTAAAAATGGAAACCATAAAGAATCGAATGAATTGCTCATCAAACTGGTACAGCAATTTCCTGAAAATGCATCGATAAATTATCAATGTGCTTGGAGTTTTGACTTACTAGGAGTAGAAATACAAGCTGTACCTTATTATCAAAAAGCGATTCATTTAGGGTTATCGTCAGAGGAGTTGGAAGACGCATTATTGGGGCTAGGGAGTACGTATAGAACATTAGGCGAATATGAAAAGTCAAAAGATACATTTCTAAAGGCTATCGAGTTATTTCCTGATAATCGAGCCATTCAAACGTTCTATTCAATGACGTTATATAATCTAAGTGAACATAGTAAAGCAATGGAGATATTACTAAACTGTCTAGTAGATACGACAACTGACGAAAAGATAGAACGCTACAAAAAAGCAATTAATTTCTATGCTAATCAATTAGATAACATTTGGAAGTAGATTAGAACATGTAGGTTTGGAGTGATTACATGGTAATTAGGACATACGAAGATAATGATGAGAAAGGCTGGTTGCGATGTCGAGTATTATCATTCCTGGATACTGCTTATTTTGATGATGTACGAAGAGAGAAGGAAAATTATGCTCATCCATCTGTTGAACTAGTTGCAGAAGAGGGTAACCAGATTATAGGTATCATGGATATTGAATGTGAGCAGAAACCAAATACAATCTGTTCTAATGAAAATATAATTAGCGGAATGATTTGGCATATTGCAGTTCATCCAGACTTTCAAAGAAAGGGAGTTGCTACAGCACTATTAGACAAAGCCATTAAATATCTTAGAGATATGGGGATTCGTCGAATCGAAGCATGGACTCGGGATGATAGATGGGTGAACAGCTGGTATGAATCAAATCATTTTATAAAAAAGGATGCTTATTTTCATGTTTATATAGAGGGGAAAGAGGTAGAAGGCACGCTGAAATCAGAAGTATTACAATTAACACCAGTTTCCGCATGCGCCCACTATACAGGTAACAACGAAGAAATCTTGAATAGATTTAACAGAGTCCATGAATGTAGCATGTATGAGCTAGTATTAAATCATGAGCAACACAATAATCATTAATTTTTGGTACTATAAAGGTAGAAATTCATCAATGCCTATAAAAGTGCCAGTTCAAGACTTATCAAGAGGGATTTTCCTCATGTTCGTAAAAAGTTATGGAAAGAAATGTTTTGGTCAAGGAGTTTTTGTTTGTTGACGACTGGCGATTCGTCAGCTACCAAAAGTGGCGATTACCCGAGAAACCCCCACTTCAAGCAACCCGTAAGGGTGGTTAGTGGTGGGAGTAGTTCACGCTTGCGAGTCATTAATGTAGGTTGGTGGAAGGGATTTCACCTTATGGGCGTATAAGACTCGTTTAACAATGGTAAAGGTGAGGGATATTTCAGATGAAACATAAAAAGGCGAAATTAAATGAGGGATATACTATATTTAAACCAATAGGAGTGAAGGTAGAATATCCTATTGTCGATTTAGAGAAAAAACAAGTAACTGGAACTGTATCATCTCATGACAAAATTTATTTAACCGTGCTTGTAGATTTAAAGGCAAATAGAGTCCATGTAAAGGGGAATGTGGAAGGATTAGAAAATAATACGATGGACAACAACGCTTATACAAGCATGATTAAAGCCGAAGCTAGATTTTTTGTTGAGAACCATATTTCTAATCCGAAAGAGTACTATAATCAGTTCAAATAATTGAAGTTTCACTTTATCGGGTTTCTTATTGTTAATGAATTTAAGCTTGAAAATATGCTATGACTAAAACGCATAAAAAGATGACCACGAATTTATGTCGTAATCATCTTTTGAAAGTCTTGGTTTATCTGTATTTGAAAACTGAACGAAATGATGTGTGTTTTTCCGTACGTTATAGATCAAGAGTTTTGATCTATTCCATTAATGGCAATGCTGTTAATGATTTGGGCAATTTGCTGAGGTGTTTTATCCATGTTGTTGGCAAGCCAATGTTTAATGACGTGAATACTTCCGCTTATAATAAATGTACTTATGTATTCAGATACAGCCGCATCATTTTCCTGACAATCCATCCACGTAGTAATGAGAAAGCTACGTGCTACTTCCATTACTCTTCGCTCAAAAGAAGTATCCCCATTTTCATTTAATAGGACGTTACAGATATCAGACTTTGAAACGATATACTCCAATAGTCTTTCTGTTGTTTGTAACGACTTCTCGATTTCACTAAAATTATGTTGACTTAAATAGGTGTTCATATCTGCAATGATTTCTTCTTCTATTTGTCTAAGTAAATCAAATTGATCTTTGTAGTGTGTGTAAAAGGTAGAACGGTTAATATCGGCTTGCTCACAAATTTCTTTAACGGTAATTGCTGCTATTTGCTTCGTGCTTAACAAACTAATTAAACTATCCTTCAATACCATGCGTGTATATTTCTTTCGTCGATCTAATTTCGGGTTCATACATTGTTCACACTTTCTTTACATTGATATCCAACATTTCAAAAAAATCTGTTGCTTTTTATACGTATGTTTATAAACTGTTTGTTGTTAATCCAACACGGTGTATATTATAATAATAAAAGATTTGAATTAACGATGCAAGAGAGGATGAACACTGATTGAATGGACAGCGCAGATACTAAGGCATAAAAAATCGGTTGTACTTACATTTGTGATATTGGCAGCTATTTGTGTTGTTGCCCAGTTTGCCGTATCAGTTAACTACAATATGGTAGATTATCTCCCGGAGGATGCACCGTCTACCGTTGCCATGGAAACGATGGATGCAGAATTTGATGGGGCGGTTGCAAATACCCGTGTGATGATGAAAAATGTTAGTATTCAAGAGGCTTTAGCAGTAAAAAAAGATCTAGAAGCCATTGATGGCGTCTCAGAAGTAACGTGGCTGGATGATGTAATCGATATAAAAACACCAGTAGAAATGGCAGACGAAGATACGGTGGAATCCTATTACAAGAACGGGAATGCACTGTTTTCTTTTCATATTGCTGAAGGAAAAGAAGTAGATACGACAGATGCAATCTACCAATTAATTGGTAAAGACAACGCGATGTCTGGTGAGGCACTTGATACAGCAACATCACAGAAAATGACTGGGAAAGAGACGATGTATGCTGCAGCATTGCTAATACCAATTATTATTTTAATTCTTATCCTATCCACAAGATCATGGGCTGAGCCGGTATTCTTTTTAACAGCAATTGGAGTTTCTGTACTTATTAACTTGGGTACCAATGTATTTATTTCTGAAATATCCTTTGTTACACAATCTGTTGCACCAATTTTGCAACTTGCCGTATCGCTCGATTATGCTATATTTCTGCTGCATAGTTTTTCTGATCACCGAAGGGAAGTAAATAGTCCAGAAAAAGCGATGCAACTAGCGATGAAGCAATCTTTCCCTGCAATTGCAGCAAGTGCTTCTACAACGTTCTTTGGATTTATTGCATTGACCTTTATGGATTTCGAAATCGGTGCAGATTTAGGTCTCAATTTAGTAAAAGGTATCTTACTTAGCTTCATTAGTGTAATGGTCTTTTTACCAGCACTAACCGTAATGTTTTATAAATGGATTGACAGAACACAGCATAAACAATTATTGCCGAGCATTCCTAATGTCGGGAAGTCGCTGATAAGACTACGTATTCCAGCGCTAATTATTGTCATGGTTTTGATTATCCCAGCTTTCTTAGGACAAAGTCAGACTAATTTCATGTATGGAGTTGGTGATCAGCCAGAATCGACCCGTGCGGGGAGTGATTCGATAAAAATTGAAGACAGTTTTGGCAAACATACACCAATGGTTCTATTAGTTCCGAAAGGAGATCTTGCCAAAGAGGAAAAGCTGGTAGATGATTTAAATGAATTACATGCTGTAAAAAGTACTGTATCCTATGTTGATTCAGTTAGTGCTGCTATACCACCTGAATATTTAGATGAATCGGTAACAGATCAGTTCTACTCAGAAAACTATAGCCGGATTATCTTAAATTCGACTATTGATGCTGAAGGTGAAGAAACATTTGATTTTATTGATGAAGTAAAAGCAACGGCAGCAGACTATTATGGTGATGATTATCATGTGCTAGGAGAAAGTGTAACTCTGTATGACATGAAGCATATCGTAGAAAAAGATAATACAGTCGTAAACGTACTGACGGTTATGATGATAGCAATTGTCTTACTGGTTACGTTCCGGTCGATTTCACTTCCAGTAGTATTATTAGTAACGATTCAGTCGGCTGTATGGATTAATTTATCCATTCCATACTTTACAAATACATCTCTCGTATACGTAGGGTACTTGATTATTAGTACGGTACAGCTTGCGGCAACAGTTGATTACGCTATTTTATTAACGGAAGCATATAAAGAAAACCGCAAGCAAATGACCGCTAAGGATGCCATCCGAAAGACCATTAATGAAAAGATATTTTCCATTGGAGTTTCTGCTTCCATTCTTTCCAGTGTTGGATTCATTTTATGGCTTACGTCAACGAATCCGATCGTATCGTCCATTGGACTATTGCTGGGACGAGGTGCGTTATTAGCATTTGTAATGGTTGTCTTACTCCTTCCGGCATTGTTACTCGTTTTTGACCGAATAATTGAAAAAACCATATGGAAACCAAATTTTTATAAGGGGAAGTGATGAAGTGCGAACAAAAAAAGTAAGTCTTGTGATATGGAGCGCAATTCTTGTATTAGCTTCCTTTCCGCCAGTTACGCTCGCCACTGAAAAGTCAGATAAGGAAGATGCTACTACTCAAAACGATGGAGCGTTCTCTTCCAAGGATGAAGTCATATATGGAAATATGGATGCAAATGGAATGATGCAGGATTTGTATGTAGTGAATACATTTCGTGTAACAGAGCCAGGAAAAATGATAGATCATGGGGATTATACAGCTATCAGGAATTTAAGTAATTTGCACGAAATGGAAAAAAAACAGAATAATACCGTGCATTTTCAAGCAGATGAAGAAGAATTTTATTATCAGGGAAAAATGGAAAACCAACCATTGCCATGGGATGTTTCTATCACCTATTTGCTGGATGGAAAAGAAATCGAACCAAATGATTTAGCTGGAAAAAGTGGATCTTTGGAAATCCAATTATCGACATCAAAAAATGAAGAGGTAGATCCTGTATTCTTTGAGAATTATATACTACAAATTGCCATTACACTTGATCCGGCAAAAGCGAATAACATCCAAGCTCCAGAGGGAACGGAAGCTAATGCTGGTAAAAATAAGCAAATTACCTTTTCGGTAATGCCTGAACAAGAAGAAGAGGTAATTGTATCAGCAGATGTCACCAATTTTGAAATGCAGCCAATTGAAATAAACGCAGCGCCTTATTCCATGTCTATTGAAAGTCCAGATATCGGTGGCATGACTGGGAAAATGCAGGATTTAGCTGGAGCGATTAGTGAAGTTAATTCAGGTGTTGGTGAGTTAAGTCTTGGAATTGATGAACTCAATCAAGGGGCAAAGGAAATAAGTAATGGTTCAAGTGAATATCGAAGCGGTATCAAAGAGCTAGATCAATCCTCTAGCGTATTAGTTAATGGGTCTTCTTCCATTCAGGATGCAATAAAAAAGATAAATAAATCTGTTCAAGCGAGTACTGGGAATTTAGATCTTAGTCAGCTTCAAGAATTACCAGCAGGGCTCCGTCAAGTTGCTGGAGGCTTGAAAAAAAACGCTCAAGGTATTGACACGTTAAAAGAAAACTATAGCAAAGCATATCATAAGTTGGATGAAGCAATCGCCAATGTTCCTTCCTATAATATTAGTGAAGCACAGATAAACAAGTTATATGAAAGTAATGCAAATAAGGAAGTAGTTAATCAATTAGTAGAGACATATAGAGCAGCAAATGCTGCAAAACAAACATATAATGCAGTTAAAGGCGCATTTGGTAGTGTGACAGATTCACTAAATCAATCTGCTAGCGGCACAAGGGAAATGGCAGCTAATTTAGAAGCGATGGCATCAGAATTAGAGAAGGCTCTTAAAAACATGGATGGAATGGATGCCATGGCTCAGCTTCAAGAAGGATTTTCTTCTCTATCTTCCGAATACCAATCTTTCCATAATGGGCTATTAAGCTATACAGATGGTGTAAGTAAGCTGGCATCTTCGTACGGAAAGCTAGATACTGGTATACAAGAACTGGAAAAAGGAACCGCTGCAACCAGTGATGGTGCAAATGAACTGCATAAAGGCACCAACGAGTTACAGGAGGCGACGAATGATTTACCAGGACAAATTAAACAAGAGACAGATGAGATGATGGAGGAATATGATAACTCCGATTTTGAGCCAAAGTCTTTTGTATCTGACCAAAATAAGAATGTCGAAGTTGTTCAATTTGTCTTGCAAACAGAAAGCATTAAAATTCCAGAACCTGAAACAACCGAGGCACCGGTAAAAGAGGAAAAGGGGATTTGGGAACGATTTTTAGATCTTTTTAGATAAAAGAAAATAAGCCTCCTTACTTGGAAAAGTGGGGAGGCTATTGTATCTACTGCTCTGTTCTAACATTTATCTCTCCATTAATGAAATAGTTAAGAAAAAATATACATAAAAATGACAGAGGGTTCTGCAATCTGACTGTAGAAATATATAAGAACACTAGATATAGGAGTGTTAAAATGAAAATTGCTGCTCTTTATGATATTCATGGGAATTTACCAGCACTCAATGCAGTGCTGAACGAGCTTAAAGAGGTACAACCGGATTTGATTTTCATTGGAGGAGATATTGTTTCTGGTCCTATGCCAGAAAAAACGTTAGAACGCTTGATTCAGTTGGGTGATAAGGCTCGCTACATTCGTGGGAATGGAGATCGAGAAGTGGTGATGGCCTTTGAGGGTGAGTCGCTCGAACATATGTCTGAAAAAGGTAGTGAGAAGCAACAATGGGTCGCCAATCAACTAACTAGCTCCCAACGCGATTTTTTATCTAAAATGCCAACAAAGAAAACGCTTTATATTAAGGGGTTAGGTAATATTTTATTCTGTCATGCTACCCCAACTAGCGATGAAGAGATATTTACACCCCATACATCAAAGGAACGCCTCGAAGCCATTTTTAATGATGTGAACGAACCAATTGTAGTATGTGGACACACACATATACAATTTAAGGCAGAGGTTGGGGATCTATGTATTCTTAACGCGGGAAGTGTAGGAATGCCATTTGCAGATGAACGTGGTGCTTATTGGCTCTTACTCAGTTCTCAGGGATATGAATTTCGACGTACGCCATATGACGAGGAAGCAGCTGCCAAAGAGATAGGTGCTAGTAATGATCCGCAGGCTCAAGCGTTTGTTAACACATATGTTCAGAATGTAATGACAAAGAGTAAGGGAATGGAAATCTTAGAAAGCTTGGTAAAGAAACGCTGATTTTCATGCTTAGTTAAGTATGATCGTCAATGTGGTCGGCATTTCAGTAGATACAAACTGGATCTTATGGTACCTAGCTTTTTTTAAAAAAGTTAAGAAAGTATAAAATCAGTGCAATGACTGCGTTAAGCCAAGTAGTTATTTTGAAATGTTTGATGTATATTGGCAATGCTCCGACTAATTACTTCGCTTTCCGCGGGCACGGCCTCAACTA
>NZ_JAWDHA010000088.1:0-13757 GCF_034190895.1 Virgibacillus sp. M23
CCGGTTAGAATATTCTGTACTCTGATTAAACGCTTTATCCATCAATACATTCAATGAAATGGTGCTTGATTAATTCTAAGAAAACAAGAGTATTTTGAAGATAATTAAAGTATATAGAGGGAGGTTAGAATAAGATGGCTCAAAAACCGCTTAACAAAAAGATCTTACTAAGATTGTACAAAATAATAAGGTACACCTTACATGGGGAATAATGGGCATTCATAATCACCAGAAAAATGGAAGAAATATGCTACTAAATATGTCATTAAGGGTCTGATAGTTTATAATTTCATTAAAATGGTTTTTGTGTATCTAAAATTTCTCTACACATAGAAGTAAATTTGCAAAGCCCTTCTATATCACTCATTAACAATGCCTCTTTTTTATTAGAAACAATTTATAATACATTTACGTATTTGATATTCCATTCATTTGTTTAAAATTCCTTAAATTAACATAAATATGAATATTTAACTATAATGAAGTCAATCTGAATATAATTAAATACTATTCAAATTAATTGTATATATTGCAGTACATAATTTGTTAAACTATTTAATGATATATGTTTATGTATAACATTTTATACATAAATCATCCTTTCCTTTCACTCTACTTCATTATACTTTTGAAAAATAACAACTAGGTGGTGCAATTTCATGAAGAAGTTGAAATTATTTCAATCATTTTTCTACGGTTGGGTGATTGTCTTTATTGCTGGACTAGGAGTATTTTTTTCAGGTCCAGGGCAAACATATTCTAACTCTACGTTTATTGATGAATACATCCATGAATTCAATTGGTCTAGGTCACAGGTTTCGGGGTTATATTCTATGGCTACCTTAATAGCGGGTCTAGGTATGATGGTTATCGGGAGATTTATAGATAGATTTGGACAGCGGATGATGATGGTTATTGTCGGCACATTATTTAGTATAGCTTGCTTTTTTAACAGTATGGTTTCTAGTATGTGGATGCTTGCAATTGGCTTTTTCCTTATACGTTTATTGGGTCAAGGTAGTATGTCTCTAATACCTAATACATTAGTTGCACAATGGTTTATTAAAAAAAGAGGAATTGCTTTTAGCATTATGACATTGGGCAGTTTTGCAAGTGCTATGGTTTTCCCTATTGTGAACACTTGGTTAATTCATACATGGGACTGGCAGTTTGCATGGAGATTCTGGGGTGTTCTGCTACTATTTATATTTGTTCCTATTGCTCTTATTGGAGTTCGGAATAAACCGGAGGAGATTGGACTATTACCAGATGGATCAAGTGAAAATGCTGAAAAGCAAACACGGGCAGTAATGGGGGCTCAGATTCAAGAAGCTGCGACAGATTGGACATTAAAAGAAGCAATGAAAACTAGAGCTTTTTGGGCAATTCTAATTTGTGTTGGGATTCCAGCAATGGTTAATATTGGTATTACTTTCCATATTATATCTATATTTGGTAGTAATGATTTGTCACCAGAATCAGCTGCAATTGTGTTAAGTTTAATGGCAATTGTGGGAGTACCAATGTCTTTTATTTCTGGATATATAACAGAAAAAGTAAAAACGAATTATTTATTATTTGGTATATTTTTAATAGAAATTATATTACTATTGATGTTACTTGTAACAACGAATGTCTATGTGGCTTTTGCATTTGGTGTCTTATGGGGGATAGCAAATGGATTAGAACGAATTGGATTAAATATAATTTGGCCAAATTATTTCGGGCGTAAATATATAGGTAGTATTAATGGAGTAGGCGTAACGATGGGGGTATTAGGATCAGCCTTTGGACCACTACCTTTTGGGGTAGGCTTTGATATTTTCCATAGCTACACTCCTGTACTGTTAGCTACTTTATTATTTCCTTTAATCGGATTGTTCTGTGCTCTGATTGCAAAAAAACCAGAGAAATCTCAACTAGCTAATGGCTAAAATAAAAGACCCTAGGCTTATCGTTTTAGGGTCTTTTTATATTAGATTCTTTCTCCGTTTTTTAATCTTTCGATGAATTCATTTAAATCTTCTTTTTTTACTCTCCAATGTCTTCCGATTTTAAAACCAGGGATTTTTCCTTCTTGAACTAATTTATATGTTGTCATCTCACTTAATTGTAAGTATTCTGCAACCTGTGCAACGGTCATAATCTCATGAGTCATTACAATGCCTCCAAACATTTTTCCTTGTAACTAATCATACCATAATTAATTGTTTTAAAAAAAAAAAACTTAAATAATTATATATGGTTATAGATAATTATATTAAATATAACTATTTTATAATTAATTGGATATAGAAGTTATCTAAAGTAAATTGGAGAAATTTGAAGTAATAATAAAATGGATACGTTTTCTTGGGATTTTGCTGTTTATAATATATATGGTATGATTCGTTCTGTTCTATGAAATAATCCTTGAACTATTAGTCTATTAATATATATATAATAACAACAAAGAGGAGCTGAAAAATGAATATTTTAAAGATACAACAAGAATGGTTTGGAAATGTAAAAGGAGATATCTTATCCGGAATCGTTGTCGCATTAGCTTTAATTCCAGAAGCAATCGCTTTTTCTATTATTGCTGGTGTTGATCCGATGGTAGGTCTTTATGCTTCTTTCTCTATAGCATTAGTGATTGCCTTTGTCGGTGGTAGACCTGGGATGATATCCGGAGCTACTGGAGCAATGGCACTACTCATGGTTAATTTAGTTGCAGAGCATGGGTTACAGTATTTGTTAGCTGCGACTATTCTAACAGGAATAATTCAAATATTATTTGGCATATTAAAGTTGGCTAGAATGATGAAGTTTGTTCCACGATCTGTAATGATTGGATTTGTAAATGCATTAGCTATCATGATTTTTACTTCACAGTTACAGCATTTTGTTGGTGAAACATGGATTATGTATGCACTTGTAGCATTAACATTAGCCATTATTTATTTATTACCTAGATTTACAAAAGCTATTCCATCAACCTTAGTAGCAATTGTTGTTGTTACGGCGATTGTCATAATAGGTAATATAAATGTTGGAACAGTAGGTGATATGGGAATAATAACACAACAATTACCAGTATTTTTAATCCCAGATATTCCACTAACAATGGAAACACTATTGATTATTCTTCCGTATTCTTTTTCATTAGCAATCGTTGGTTTAGTAGAATCATTATTAACAGCTAATATAGTTGATGATATGACTGATACAGAAAGTAATAAAAATAAAGAAAGTCGTGGACAAGGCATTGCGAATATAGTCACAGGTTTCTTCGGTGGAATGGGTGGATGTGCAATGATAGGACAATCAGTTATAAATGTGAAATCTGGAGGAAGTGGTAGGTTATCTTCACTTGTAGCAGGTGTTGTTTTGATGTCTATGATCATTATACTAGGTGAGGTTGTAGTTCAAATTCCTATGGCTGCCTTAGCGGGAGTTATGATCATGGTTTCTATAAGTACTTTTGATTGGTCTTCTCTTAAAAATCTTGTTAAAATTCCTAAGACCGATTCAGCAGTAATGCTGACTACCATAATAATTGTATTAGCAACACACAATTTGGCTATTGGAGTATTAGCTGGAGTATTATTAAGTGCTATTTTCTTCGCAGCTAAGATTTCTAAAGTTAAAGTAACGGAAGGTCAAGTAGTACAAAATCAGAAAAAAACCTACCGTATTGAAGGACAATTATTCTTTGCATCTGTAAGTGATCTTCCAAGTGAATTCTATTTTGGAGACACTATAACCGAAGTAGAAATAGACTTAACACAGGCCCATCTATGGGATGACTCTGCCATTGGGGCGTTAGATAAAATAGAAGCAAAGTTTGCCCAGAATAATATCAATGTAAATTATATTGGTTTGAATGAGGAAAGTAAGCAACTGAAAAAACGTATTGGTGGTATTTCAAACGCGGCTGGTCACTAAGTCTAATAATATTGTAAGGAGTGAGATGAATTGTTTAAACGAATATTACTGGCAGTAGATGGGTCGGAGCACTCAATACGATCCGCTAGATATGCAATAGAACTTGCTAATAAATTCGAAGGGACTACTGATATTATATATGTAGTTGATGGAAAAACGGCAAAAGAAGATGTTTTACATTCAACCAATAAACTAGAAATCGAAAAGAAAAGAGAAGAAAAACTGAAGCCAATTTTAGATATGTTAGATAAATCAGATATGGATTACAATACAAATGTTCTTCATGGTGATCCAGGACCAGAAATTGTTGAATTTGCAAATGAAAAATCTTATGATTGTGTAGTAATAGGGAGTAGAGGATTGAATGACTTACAGTCTTTTATTTTAGGGAGTGTTAGTCATAAGGTTGCAAAACGTGTAAATTGTCCTGTTCTTATAGTTAAGTAAGGGATGTGGAGTTTATTTCCATATTCTTTTTTTGTAGTATAGGAAATTATAAAATTAGCCCATGCGGATAAATATGAGCGTGTTAGCCATGTCCGGCTCCAGCGCCCAGAAACGAGGCTACTTCACGAATCGCCCCACGATAAGTCATCACGGCTCGCAAGCACACCGTGATTCCTTAATCTCCATTGACTTGTTCCAGTCGCTACGTTTCTAATCGGGCGCTTCCGCTTGTTCAATTATTTTATTTCCGATACAATCTACCTTTTAAAGGGGAATATTTCCCATAAATAACCTTGAACTAGAAAGAAAGTTCATATAATTTCTTCACCGTTCTCTGAGGAGTAAACTAAAAATTATTAACTTTTATATAGATATGCAATAACAACGTTATTGAGCGTTTGTGTGCTTAAATTAGATGTGTTACTACCGTAAAAGTGCGTAATGGTTATTGATGGAATATATTGCATCTAATAAAAGTTTAACTATTACTAAACCTAATCCTTGAAAGTTCTTACTGTACGAAGAAAAGGAGAGGTGTTAAATGTTTTATCATGTAAAGGAGTTACAGTATAATGCAAAACCAAGTCAACCAGATCCAGTTTATGCTAAGAAGTTGCAAGAAATACTAGGTGGACAATATGGAGAAATGTCTGTTATGATGCAGTACCTATTTCAAGGGTGGAATTGCCGTGCAGAAGGTAAATATCGTGATATGATACTTGATATTGCAACCGAAGAAATTGCACATGTAGAAATGATTGCAACAATGATTGCTCAATTATTAGATGGCGCGCCTGCACATGATCAAGAGCAGGGAGCTAAAGATCCAGCAGTTGAAGCTGTCCTTGGTGGTATGAATCCTCAGCAAGCTATCGTAAGTGGTTTAGGTGCACAGCCTAATGATAGTATAGGTTATCCTTGGACAGCTCGTTATACCATAGCGAGTGGGAATTTGCTTGCTGATTTTAGAGCAAATTTAAATGCAGAATCGCAAGGAAGACTTCAAGTGTGTAGACTTTATGAAATGACAACGGACCCAGGAGTTAGAGATATGCTTTCTTTCTTAATTGCCCGTGATACCATGCATCAAAATCAATGGATGGCAGCTATTGAAGAATTAGAAGAAACGCAAGGCGCTGTTGTTCCAAGTACATTTAACCAAAAGTATGAGAAACAAGAAGTTTCATATTCCTTTATGAACTTTTCTGAAGGAGAGGATAGTAGTACAGGTAAATGGGCAAACGGTCCAACCCTTGATGGACAAGCTAATTTTGAGTATGTTCAAAATCCAAAAGCTATGGGTCAAAAACCTGATTTACAGCCAGGACCGAGATACATTCATGGTACTTCACCGTAGATATAAGAATCAAGCAAAATGCAGAAAATAAGATGAAATCAAATCATAGCGATAATAATCCGCTTTAAGAAATAGTAGTAAGTTTCCCGTTTAAAAGGTAGGTTTAAAAAAAGTATTGCACCCTAATGTTAGACACGATCAAACAATTGGGGTGCATTATCTTGTGGGAAGAGCATAATTCTTTTGACATAGATATACGATATAACTTAAACTATAACCATTAAAATCATTATAAGTGGCTAGGTGGAATGGGATATGTTCTTTTTAAGTGTATTAATTGTGTCTTTCATAATATTTATATTGCTTACTTCTTTTTTTAACATGAATCATAAAGTAATCGTATCGTCAATTAGCGCACTTGTTGTTAGTGTGTTGGTTCAAGTTCTAGAGCAATTTTATTTGAGCAGTATCATTATCGCTGCTCTGATTTTTTATTTTATAATCGCAAATATCAAGGCGTTTAAAAATGAACAGCTTAAGCTATTGGTTGCTGTGCTATTCAGTACAGCCATCGTGACACTCATTCTATCTTTTACATACTTCAATCAAATTTCTAATATATCTGATTCTGAGATTTTGAGAGTTATGTTTATCTATTACCCGTTACTTATTATATTTATCACTTGCTATACATACATGCTTCTTTGCCTCTTTAATTTTAAAGTATTACAAGTATCTAACCCACTCCTTTATATTATGAATAGAATTCGTGGTTTTATGCGCACGATTCAACTCTTGTGGATTGCTTCACGTAAAGGTTTAAATCATTTGATTCAACAAGATCATGCGAAGTTGCCACATGTAATTGCTGAAATTCTTGATGAGATGGGTGGAGTTTTTGTTAAGTTTGCGCAAGTATTATCGACAAAAAAAGAAATTTTACCTAGTAATTACATTGATGCATTTTCAAGTTTACATGACCAAGTAAAACCTTTAAGTGAAGATGAGCTTAAAACAATCATTGATAACAAAATTGGTAATATCGATGATATCTATGAATCATTTGAGATGCGACCTATCGCAGCAGCTTCTATTGGTCAAGTTCATCTAGCGAAGCTTAAGTTAACTGGAGAGATAGTTGTTGTTAAGATTTTAAGACCTAATGTTAAACAAAAGATAACAGTGGATTTAGATTTATTAATTCAATTTGTGTCATGGCTGTCAGAACGTTCTTCTAAAATTAGCAGACTCGGCTTAATAGAACTCGCAAGAGGATTTAAAAAGAGCCTTATCGAAGAAACTGACTTTGATATCGAAGCGTTAAATACAAACATGTTAAGAAAAGCATTTAAGG
The DNA here is from genome assembly GCF_034190895.1 of Virgibacillus sp. M23. NCBI lineage: Bacteria > Bacillati > Bacillota > Bacilli > Caryophanales > Bacillaceae > Virgibacillus > Virgibacillus sp. M23. Next base: position 7,026 of record NZ_JAWDHA010000088.1, read on the forward strand.
AACACAATATTACTATAAGAGTTCCTAAAGTCTACTCTGAATATTCGACTAAGCATGTATTAACGATGGAGTATATTGAAGGGGATAGTTTTACAAAAGAAGTGACAACCGACGTTTCAGAAATGATTATGCACGCATTTTTAAATCAAATACTGATGATTGGTATCTTTCATGCTGATCCACATCCGGGGAACATCATGTTGACAACCGATGGAGAAGTTGCGCTTATTGACTTCGGCTCAGTTGGTTATTTATCAAATGATGAAAGAGCTGGTATGTTAAGTTTCCTAATTGGGTACAGCAATAATGATGCGCAAGAGATGGCGCATGGTTTGATGAGGGTTTGTGAAAGAGAAAATGTACCCGAAGAAGATATGATAGAACGACATCTCAATAAACTTTTATCAGAAGCATCTTTTTCACATGACCCAACTAGTGTGATGATGGGACGACTGATGTCGATGATAGCCGAGATGGGGCTATCTTTAAAACCGACCGTTGCCGGTGCATTTAGAGCAATCATTACTCTAGATGGGACATTATCATCTGTAGATGAAGAATATTCATTAACAGCAGCGAGCGAATCATACGCGAGTCGTATTGATAAAGGACGGTTGTCCGAGGAACATTTTAGTAAGATTAAGGGGAGGTTAGAGGATTACATCCCAAATTTACTAGAGTTGCCTATTCTTAAGGACAATAAAATTACTATAGTTCATGAGGAAAAGCATCATTTGAATGATTTTATAGGGACTTTAACAGTTGGTATATTTACAGTGATATGTATGGTTGTCATGCTTATGAGCTTTTTCGTGCAAGGTGAGCTCATGCAATTTTTACTTGCTCCCTTATCCATGTCAGGCTTTGGAGTTGGTATGATAATACTTATCATGTCAGTAATTAGGCAGCTGAAACCGAAGGTATAAGCGTGATGATAATTTTACACATAATCGATTTTTTAAAAGACATGCTTTCATAGCTTAGAGCAATTATGAGAGCATGTCTAATTTATATTAATAGTTCCCAGCAGATACATTTTCTCTACCTTATTGCTTTACCTGCGGCTTTATCGGTCACATGTCTACCCACTAACAAGAGCAGCATAATATGTTAACGGAACATTGTTCGTTAATTGATGGAGGATTAGATATGAAATATTTCTTGAAGTTAAATGTGGTCAGCATGCTATACGCTCTTATGGTATTTGTTCCTCTTGAACTTATGGTAAATGTGTATAGAATTACTAGATTACTAAATTGGAAAGTTGATACGGTAAATATTATGACTGGCATAATGCTTATTGTTGAGATTATTGGTGGTACACTACTAATTCTTTTCTTAACAAGGAAATGGTTGGATGGGCGAAAAGCAAGCTTTTGGACAATCATCCTTTGGTTACCCTATTTTATTCTTTTTATTTATATATTCGCATCTTTATTTCCGATAACTAATGGTGGGGATTATCCCAATCCTGCTACTGGTCTTTTAGCAATAGGAGGACTTATAGTCTATCCGTTTTATATACTAATTCTCAATTTTGTCGGTATGATAAGCGATGATGAAACAAATAGGACTATCTGAATATGGGTTTACATAATAACTGGATCAGTATGCAACCAATGATTGTATAAAGCACTTACAATTAATCCTTGCTGAATGATGGAGTACATAAAAATGAATAGAATGTAAGGGAGAGAAGCTCAATTGGTAAAATTTCATTTTTCCATAATAGCTTGTGTAGTAATTGCGACAATACTCGGTTTATTTGGTCAGGACATCGCTTATGTAATGAATGAAAAGATTTTATCTTTTATTCACCTTAGTTATTATTTAACTGTATGTACTATACTTAGCATTGGATTATATTTGATTTCTGTTGTAATAGTTTATGTAGCTGATAAGAAGAAGAAAATTAGTAGAATAGTTTATTCAAAATATATGATAATCGTTATAATCATAGGCTTATTCATTTCATGCTGGTCTTTATTTGTTTTGGCTATGTGGTGGAGTTAAGTATATTATTTGATTAGGGATCGTTTGATGGAACACAATCGATAGCAGCGATTGTAAGTCTGATTTTCCAGCAGATAACAGTAGGCGTCTTACTAGCCAGGTAGTTTAGAGCATGTCATGTCACACCTGAAATCCTGCCACTATAAACAATATATGGTTAGTTTTTTGTGATTCTTAAATGGTGCATCCAAGCTTTATAAGACTTGGGTGCTGCTTTTTATACTAATATAGTAAATTTTTCCTGTTCATAGTATAATTAATCGAATAAAACTGAATAGGAGAATGTAAAAGTGAAGGAAATACATTGTTACCGTTTTGAATCAGAAATAGACTCTACTATTGATCTAGTATCTGAATGTTTGAATAAAGATGAACATGTATTAAAATGGAATACACAAATAATCGAAAATATGTATGATGGAAGCGAAGATGATTTAGAAGAAGGGGCAACTTTCATTACGAAACAAAAATTAGGTAAAAAAGTATATGAGTTTCATGCTAAATGTACAAGACATGATCCTCCAAACTATGCTACAGTCGAAACTAAAACAAAAGAAGGTATTAGTAAGACAGAATATATTCTTAAAGAAACCCCCGAAGGAACTAATTTTATAGTTAATGTTTCTTTAATTCCTTCTAATTGGATATACAAGTTAGCAACACATATGTTTAAGTGGTCTTTTAAACATGTTTATGACGAACAGTTTGATAACTTCATAGAATATGTTTATCAAATAGAGTATGAAAGGGGAATATTTGATAAAGAATTTATTAAAGATAACCTAGGAATTGGAATGAACAAATCTGAGGTAATAGATCTGATTGGAGAAGCTGATGTAGTTGGAGTAGACCCTAAGAATGCCTTGCCTTATTGGAGATATGATATTGGAGCTACAGATGATTATGAGAATGAGCTAGATAAACAATTAGGTGATGGAATCGTTCATGCCATTGATGAAGAGGGAATTAAAAACGGTATAGTAAAAATGCAATTATTTATTGGTTGGAGAGACGGTGAAATTAGCAATATTAGTAATACTTATATAGAAGATGGTAAATTGATTACTTATTGTTTACGATCTAATGACGGTGCAATAGTAGAATAATGAACGATGCACCAAAGCATTCTAGTATTAAGCTTGCTTTCGCGTTTATCCCAAAAATGAGTCGTTTATCCAAGTGGCGAGGTATATGTTTCAAAAGAGTGCTAAATCCACAACCTTAAAAGATTTAATTTCACCTTACGTTTGCATTCGTTATGATTTATTATGTGTATGGTTTCTAAAATACATGGTTAATGATGATTTAACTTGAGTTAAGCATTTTCATTATTGTATTTAAAAAAGTTCAACAATAAAGAAAAAGTCGTAGTTTTCAACGACCTTTTCTTTTTTTATTAGTATTCTAAATTTAATACTATTTTGAGTATATCTTTCTTGATAACCAGCTTTATGCTTTGGCGGAAAACGCTAAAAAAGCTAGTAAGAAAAAATATTGTGCATTGCTTTAGAATTAAAAATAACAACAGCAAGCAATAAGGTGGAAGGATGAGATTATTCAAGCTACTATGAAAGTGTTGGGTTCTACTAGTTTATGAAAGGTGTTCTATATGTATCGCCTAAGCAAAAAATATTTGATTTCTTATGTGATATTATTTTGTATCTTTTACTTTTTTGTTAAGAGTTGGAAGTACATGGTGGTGATGAGTAGGATTGGTTAGAAGGATTTTTGTTTATGGCAGGGTTTAGCTCGATATACTTAGTACAGAAAAGGCGACTAAATAATAAATGAAACCTAAAACATAGCTATTAAATCGCTGCTAATTTTAAAAAAACAACGTAAAAATAAATGTAGTTCTTTAGAGGTGAATAAGGATGGTAATATTTTTTATCATGATTATTTTAATTGTCATCTTATTTGATTTTGTTAGGATTAGAAATCAAAACGACACTATCATTGAACAAAATGAAAAGGTTATTTCATTATTAGAAGAAATTAAAAATAAGTAATGCGCTGTTTTGTTATGATAGTTAACTTTGTAAGCGTCGATTATTCAACTACCGATTTTAGTCAATCGAATAGCAAATTGTCGTAAATGGGGGAATTATGTGGAACTAATTATAGTTTTTTTAGTGTTTGGTGTATTAACAGGTTTTTTGTCGAGCATGTTCGGCTTCGGAGGGGGATTTGTAGTAATACCCGTATTGTATTTGTTGCTGCCAAAATTAAATGTTCCTGATTCATTAGTTATGCACATGGCCATAGGAACATCGCTTGCTATTATGATTGTGAATTCTATAAACTCAACGATATCTCATCATCGTAAAGGCCATATATTATGGTATATTTTTTTTCAGCTTGCACCTGTAATTGCCGTAGGTGCTTTAATCGGGGGCCTTTTTTCTCCTTTTATTGCAGGCGATATTCTTAGATATCTATTTATTATGTTTGCTATTTATACAATTATTTCTTCCTTGATGAAGAAAACATTTATAGATATGAAAGACAATCATATCAAGATGCCAAATCGCATAAAAACGTCGTTTATTGGCTTAGTAGTTGGTGTTATCGCCACGTTGCTTGGTATTGGCGGCAGTGTTATAACCATTCCCTTCTTGCGAAGCTGTCGATTAAAGATGGTCAATGCGGTTTCTCTTGCAACTCCGTTGAGTCTTCCTATAGCGATTGTAGGTGCTGCAACATCTATATTTAATGGAATACAACATCCAGATCTCCCCACATGGTCTTTAGGCTTTGTTTATATTCCGGCATTTATTGGTATTGTTGCTGGAGGGTTTATAGGCGTACCTATAGGCACACGCATTGCTCACCATATGCCTGATCGATTATTTTCCAAGGTTTACTTGTCTTTGCTTGTTATTGTGATCATTGCAATGATATTTGAATAATGGGGGTTGGTTAGGCCATTGAGACTGAAGATAAATTGCAGTTTGCCTTAATTTTAAGGTTTTTTCTATAATCGAGGCGATAGAATATAGAAGGTTATGTTATGATTCGTTAAAGGATTTTATTAAACACATTCACGCAAGCATCTTTGGATGAAAAAATGAGGATGAAAGATTATAAACGGAAGCTTAAATGATTAGAATTTCTAAAGCTTTATAAATAGTGGTGCTGTATAATGAATTGATGCGTTTACCAGATCATAATTACTGGAGGATCAATATGGATAAAATGAATGGACTAGACTTTAATCGGAATATGTCAGTTAAGGAATTTTCTCAACATTATTGGTATAAAGAAGAGTTAAAGAGAATTTGTATTGATTGTAAAATACCCTCGCATGGAACAAAAGCGGAATTGGAATCAAAAATTAAAAACTATCTATCTGGAAAAAAAGTAGGTGATAACCGTCAAAAAGTTTCTAATATTAGAAAAGGCGTTCGTTCAACTAAAATAACTGTAGCTACGAAATTAATTCCTGAGGGTTTTAAGTTTAATCAAACAGCTAGGGAATTTTTTGCAAATTATTATAATGTTCCAAAGTTTAAATTTACAAAAGAAATGGCATCAGCGCTACGTGAAGCAGAACGCCAAGGTGATCTTAACATGACTGTAGGGGATTTAATCAAAATTTATGAAAAGGGAAAGAATGGGGAGGAGAATCATAGCATAATTTCTCCCGAAGAAAAAACGTATCAATGGAATAACTTTGTTAGAGACTTTAATAAAGATACGAGGACACAATGTATGAAGAATAAAATGAAAATTGCTGCTTTTTTGTGGAATTATGTAAAAACTAATCCTGGCCCAAAACAATATAATGAAGATCTATTAGATCAGTTTTATCGTGAAGTTGAAAAGATTTCAAACGCAAAAAAATGAAAAGTAAGAAGTTTTATCATTGAAGGTAAATTTGAACACATGATAGACTATCAAATCATATAAGCGAATTAGCATAAGAGACTGCCTTAATGGTTAAGATTGCGATCATTCATACATAGATAGTCTCTTATTTGGTATGGTCTCCTGTGGTTAGTATGTTAGACTATATCAAGTTGTCTAATTGCCTGCTATAAGGGATCTCCAATTCGTATGAATGGCGGGCTACCGATTATTTTTTAATACGCTTCAAATGTAATCAAGCATGTAAATAATAGCATGGTAAGGAGTTTGTCCTTGTTCAAGAACCCCAGAATACTATATAACCTTACATATCTGGGGTTACTTTTACTATTCTTTAAAGGGTGCATTCATAACCAAATCTACAAAACCCATACGAAGCATAGAAGAACTCAAGTTATTTGGTTGTTGCTGAGCATTTTTAAGTTTAGAATCATATTTTATGAGCTCAATCATAGATTTTTTGAACTTGGTTTCAATTCGTTAATAATTAGTCTTCTCTGAAATGTTTTCTATGTGTAACCCAACTACCCCATTCCTGAACTAAGGCAATTTTCTTCTTAGGCATTCGGACTTAATAGAATAGATTACTGTTAGGAATCTCAACTTAGGGATTCCTTTTTTATTGAAACGTTTTAGGCTTATTATGAGTCTAAGTATTAAACGGGGGGAGGTGTGACCGTCAAGTAAAATGACACAATTTCTGCTTATTAATTTGAAACACTTTACTGCCCAAATATGGTTTTTCGATGCTTCATTCGCCAACTGTCTTCATTTAAATGAATAATTTCCACTCGATGCAATATACGATCTAGAATCGCGGTTGTAATTGCCTGATCTCCTAATAATTCACCC
>NZ_JAWDHA010000089.1:0-12275 GCF_034190895.1 Virgibacillus sp. M23
TTGCAACGTGTTCTTCTTTGCAAAGTTAGTTGAGGCCGTGCCCACGGAAAGCGAAGTAATTAGTCGGAGCATTGCCAATATACATCAAACATTTCAAAATAACTACTTGGCTTAACGCAGTCATTGCGCTGATTTTATACTTTCTTAACTTTTAAGAAAAAACCCAGCTGTGAGAGCTGGGTTTATATGTTTACACTGTTCTTATGAACTTTCGGAAGCATCAGATGTAGCATCCGAGTCTTGCTCATTTTGCTTTTGCTCATCGTTTACATCAGATCCTGAGTCTTCCTCGTTATTCTCATCTTCCTTCGGCTGCTCTTCGGAAGTGTCATCTACCTGTTCATTTTCTTCCTGTTTACCTTCTTCATCTGCAGAATTCTCCGCATCCTCTGTAGACTCCGCTTCTTCAGAAGCTTCCTCTGTAATGCTATGAAGAGCACTAACTGGTTGATTAAAGAATGCTTCTGGATTAACTTTGTTGCCATCTTTTCTTAATTCAAAATAGACATGTGTTCCACTGTCCTTACCAAATACATTTTTACCTGCTGTACCAAGCTTATCACCCTGTTTTACTTCTGCACCTTTTTTCACACTTACTTCTTCAAGGCTAGCATAGTATGTCATTACCTCATTCTCATGTGAAAGTATGACAACATTACCAAGCAATGGGTCCTTTTTTACTTCTTGTATTGTCCCACTCAGTGCTGCAACTACATCAAATGTCTCACCATTTGCTGATGCAATATCTACACCATCACTTTGGTAGTATTTGTTGTTATACAGAATTAAAGCTTTCTCAAGTTCCTCTTGTTCTGCATCAGGATCATAAAATTTAGTTACGATTTCTGCTTCTTCTTGGTTTGTTACTGGCATTTGAATAACCTCTTGCTGATCCAAAACTGGTTCTGCTTCTTGATCATGAGATGGAATGTATTCACCATTCTCTTCCTGTGCGTCTGGAACTTGATTATCCATATTTTGATACCATACTACAACAGATAACAATACAGCGGCAATTGTTAAATAAACAGCTGGAAAAAACCACTTCTTGCGAAAAATTCGGCTCCACTTATTTTTTGAAGCACCTTTGTTTTCCTCTTTCATAAGATCATCACCTCAACAACCATTCTGATCAGAAAAAGGAATTTCTATACATTTTCAAAAAAATATTTTGAGAATTAATGCATTTTTTATAAAATAATGGGGAAATTAAATGAATTTATGAATTCATGACAACTGGAAAAATGATACATGCATAAAAACCCCCGCTTATTTTGCAACGAGGGTTGGAGCTATATTATCTACAGTACTTATTTGTACATTCTGATAATAATATTGCACAATATCTTTATATGATTTTCCGTCTTTAGCCATTCCATTTGCGCCATATTGACTCATGCCTATTCCATGGCCAAAGCCTTTCGTAGTAAAGATAAAATGATTGTTTTTTTGCTCTACCGTAAAATCACTTGATCGTAAATCTAGCTTCTCACGTATATCCCTTCCTGAGAATTTTTGTCCAGCAATTTCTATCTCCTCTACTCGTTTACTATCGGTTCGTGTTAATTGAATGGGTAACGGAGTTTTATTAGAAAAATCTAGCTCTAGTGCTTTTTCTAATTGATCAGAGGAGAATGTCTTTTGATCTAAATATTTTGGAGATTCTTTATCCCAAGGACTAGCAACACTCCTTAAATAGGGAAGTTCATTTTCCCAGTAATCCTCGGAATTCTCTGTATAACCATTACTCGTTGAAAAAAATGCGGGAGTAATTGGTGCATCTTTATACGTTAATATTTCTCCCTCTGTTTCGAGCACCGCTTTCTTTACTTTATTTATCTTCCAATTAAAGTCACTTCCCCATTGCTTTTGAAGCTGATACTCATCTTTGTATACTTGATGCTGCACCGTATCTGTAACATCTGATTTCTTTGACTCTTCCTCATTACCATGAAGCTTATAGTTTACTATATATGTTCTTGCAGCAAGAGCCTGTGCCTTCAGTGCCTCTTTCTCAAAATCTGCAGGCATCTCTGAGGCCACTACTCCAACAACATATTCTTCTAGTGGAATACCTTCTACTTTATCGGAAGCCGACCTCATTACCGATACTGAAAAGGGAGAGGAGCCTAATTCAACTTGTGCTGTAGTTTCATTCTCTGTAGGGGTAGCTCCTTCTTGCCGATCCCCCTTGGCAAATGGAACAACAATTAATGTTGGAACAACCAAAATGATTATTATTAAAGTAGACAATAGGAACATCACAGGAATTTTCCACTTTGATGGCTGCTTTGGTGGTTTTGTTAAAAAATACGGCTTTTTAGATTTAATCGGTAAGAGCTTGTTTTTAACAGGCTGCTTACTAGGAAGCTTTTTGTTTTTATACGAGGCTCGTTGCTTCTCTTTAATTTTCTTTAACAATGAAGAATTACGCTTCTTCCAATCTTTCAGCCCGCTCTTTTGTTGGTATTGGCTTTTTTTCATTACCTTCTCCCTTCCAAGTCATTTAATCTAGCATTCCTACTATTAAATCTATACACCGAATGAAAACAATAGAACCTAAAAATAAAAAACCTGAGACGCTTTCAAGTTTTCCAATAATTCTAATTATTGATAAATACCTTCTCCTTACCTATACATTAATATAACTAGGTAATTCCATTAGTTATGTTTCTCAGAATGACGATTTAAAGACATAGCTTACTTTTTCATAGTTCATTATGTTTTCATAAAATCGATGGGCAGCATCCCTTTGAATACCTGATGATAAAGCAATTGTTTTGTATTTATTTTCTTTAGCCCATTGATGAACATACGTGAGTAATTTCTCCCCATATCCCATTGATCGTTTATCATCATCAACAACCAAATCACAAATCCAGACGAATTTTCCGTAATATAACGTGATCATTGGCTTGAATCCGATAACTCCAACTATCTTTCCTAGCTCAAGTAAGGCCATCAATTTATAGTGATCATATTTCATGGCGTCTATAACTAAGCTTTTATATGTCTGCTCATCTAGATGTGTTCTTAATTGTTTCATTATGGGATATGCTTCCATAATTTCAGTAGTTGTATTTAGTTCCTTCACACTTATTGAATTCATTCTTCAACTCCTAATTCTATGACCTAAATAAAGTAGGGTCTTGCTGCCGTTTATATGTGGGATAAAACGATTCCATTAGTTTCTGATTAAGCTCTTAACAGGTTCTTTATTTTCCACTGTTTCATCATATAAGTGACATGCTACATAGTGATCTTGTGTTACTTCTTGCCAAGCTGGCTTGGTCTTGGAACAAATCTCCATTGCCATTGGGCAACGCGTTCGAAAAACACAACCAGATGGAGGATTAATCGGGCTCGGCAACTCACCTTTTAAAATGATCCGCTCTCTTGCTTCTTCAATATCCGGATCCGGAATGGGAATTGCTGAAAGCAGTGCTTTCGTGTAGGGGTGAAGTGGATCATCATACAATGTTGTACTTTCTGTGAGCTCTACTAAATGACCTAAATACATCACTCCAATTCGGTCAGAAATTTGCTTTACCATAGATAAATCATGAGCAATAAATAAGAAGGTTAATCCTTTTTGAATCTGCAACGCTTTTAATAAATTTACCACTTGCGCTTGTACAGATACATCCAATGCAGAAATCGGTTCATCGGCAATAATAAAATCTGGTTCCAGTGCTAATGCACGTGCAATTCCAATGCGCTGGCGCTGGCCACCACTAAATTCATGAGGATAACGATTTGCATGATCTCGATTAAGTCCCACCTCTTCCAAAAGTTGATAAACCCTGTTTAGTTGCTCCTTTTTATCTCTATATATGTTGTGTATTTCCATTGGTTCGGAAATTACTTCTTTAACAGTAGACCTGGGATTTAGTGAAGCGTAAGGATCCTGAAATATCATCTGCATACGACGGTAAAATTGAAATCTATCTTTCTCATTCAAGTCATGTACATTCCTACCATCATATAAAACATCTCCATCTGTCTTATCATATAGTCCAAGAATTGTACGACCAATCGTAGATTTCCCACAGCCTGACTCACCAACAAGACCGAATGTCTCTCCTCTTTTCACGTTAAATGAAACATCATTTACCGCTTGGAGAACTTGACCTTTTCCAACTGTAAAATGCTTCTTTAGGTGAAGTACTTCTAATATCTTGTCATCCATTATGATTCTCCTCAGTGTTGAGCCAATACCGCCTAGCAGTACATAACTCCTTCTCATATTTTGTGTCTTTAATCGCTATTATCTCAGTACCTTTGCCAGTTTGTGGAGAATGCAGCATTTTCCCATCTCCGTAATATATTCCAACATGGTGAATCGTACCGCTTCCTTCTTGATATGCAAAAAATAGTAAATCTCCTGGTTGTAGTTCGTCCACTCTAACTTCTATTCCATCATTAGCCTGATCTCCAGCATCTCTAGCAATTAAATAGCCATTGGCTTTGTGTGCAGCATATGCTAGACCAGAGCAATCATAGCCAAATGAACTCATACCGCCCCAGAAATAATTTAATCCTGTATAAGCTTCTACTGCTTTAACAATCGATTTTCCTGTCCCTTGTTCCAATCCATCAGATGTAGAAAAAATATGAACATCACTTAAATCTAGATAACCCTTTCCATGAGGCGTTTGCACTTGTACACGATCTTCATACACATCATGTACCGGTAAAGTGGTTAAATAGCTTAATTTAAAATCATGATTTTTGCCCTCATATGTTAGCCATGACTTATCCTTTATTACCATAGCTCTCTTTTTTTGATCCCATAGCGATCTGTCAACTTGTTTTAGTTGATGAATAGGAACCCAACCAGGATAACCCCTTTTATCTTTATAAGATGGTTGAGAAGGAATTACAACATGTGCCCATTCTCCTTTTATTTCTGTAACATAAACTTGTTCACCATACAATACTTGTGTCTGCACACGATTGTCCTCACATAAGGCAAGTTTATCCTCATAACTAAGCGTCTCTATCCATCTATCAATATCCGTCGGTGTACTTATTCCAAATGTATCAATCTCTCTACTAGAATCTGGCGAAGTCCAGACAGTTGCTACTTGAACAGATGCAACCCATTGGAACGCATCAATTTGATCAAACGTTTGTTTAGGCAAGCAAAGCGCCCCCTTTCTCTTATTTTGATAATTCCATTTGTACATATAGATAATTCATTGCTACCAAACCTGTAAAGTCCCCATGTAATCTATTGTATTGAATGATAGGTTAGCCTTCCTATTGATTTCTTTTCTCTTATAAAAGCGTTAAAATTATTTTTTGTTACATTGGTTGGCTCTAAATGAGCTACGCTACAGCTGTATATCAGGTTTAGTTTCTAGCCTATTTCAAAACCAACATTCCATTTTCCTTTTCACTATTGTACACCAGGTTTGGCAATAAGCTTTTTATCATATGAGGAAAGACACGCTTCTACCCCTAATGGAATAGCGATATGAGGCATACAATGACCAATTTTAAATCCCGAAATAACTGGAATATCTAATTTTCTAAAATAATCGTCAAACACCTTATCTAGAGGCAGTGATGGTGTTACTTTTGGCTTGGCATCAGCAAAATCACCTAAAATAATGCCTGCTGCTGTTTCTAACTTTCCAGCAAGCTTCAATTGATTAAGCATGCTATCTATCCTATAGGGCTCTTCCCCTATATCCTCTAATAATAACAATCGATTCGTAGTATCAATCTCAAACGGTGTTCCCAGCGAGCTTACTAATAGTGAAAGATTCCCTCCTACCAATTCACCATTTGCATTCCCTTCAGCAATAACATGCAATGGGGATATTTCCTCTGTATACGTATAAGTAGTTGGCTGAAAAAGCTGTTCAAACATACGTGCAGACAGATAATCAAAATCGTCATTCCCGATATCGGAGGCAAGCATCGGACCATGAAATGTGATTAGTCCTGTACGCTGTCGTATTGCAGTATGTAAATAAGTTATATCACTATACCCCCAGAATATTTTTGGTTGCTTTTTGATACAAGCAAAATCAATGTATGGTGTTATACGTGCACAACCATACCCCCCTCTTGCGAAAACAATAGCTTTAATAGCAGGGTTCGTAATCATATCCTGTAAATCTTCAAGCCGTTCACTATCTGTTCCTGCTAAATAACCGTTGCGCTTATCTATATGTTTCCCCAACTGCACACAAAGTCCCATATTTAAAAAAAAGGATATAGCTTTTTGTAAACGAGTTCGATCAGGAGGCCCAGCCGGTGCAATCACACCAATCGTATCTCCTTTCTTCAACCTTGGAGGGTGAATCATGAGCAAACCTTCTTTCTGTTCATCATGTTCTCTGGGTAAAAAAGGAAAGGGCTCAAATACAATCTAATCTGTAATTGAGCCTTCCTCATGGCTTACTGCTTATCTGTATGTTTTAACTCAAGATAACCGACCGGATGGCGCAAAAGGTTGGAGACACCTTCTTGAACAACTTCTACTTGATTATAGTAGCGAATCGGAAATGCTGGCATTTCTTCTGCCAAAAGCTTCTCAGCTTTATACATATATTCCCAACGCTTTTCTTCGTCAGTTTCAGACTTAGCATTTTCAATTAATTCATCGTACTTTTCGCTAGACCAGCCAGTTCGATTCATATACGATCCTGTAATAAAGCTTTCTAAAAAATTTACTGGATCTGCATAATCAAATAAGAAGGAGCTACGAGATAGTTGGTGCTTTAATGCCTTTTGATCTTCTTGGAATACATTCCATTCTGTGTTTTCTAAATTCACTTCAACACCAAGGTTTTCACTAAACATACCTTGAAGTGACTCTGCTACTGCCTTATTTACGTCACTTGTGTTATAAGACAAGGTAACCTTTGGAAGCTCATCATATCCTTCTTCTTCCATACCTTCTTCAAGTAATTTCTTTGCCTCTTCTGGATCAAACGTTACCAATTCACCATTTACGTCACGGAAATCGTCTCCCGACGGATTTTGAAAGCCTGGCGATACAAATCCATATGCCGGTTTTACTTTATTTTTGACTACAAACTCAGCAATATTCTGACGGTTAACCGCCATCGCAAACGCTTTACGGATCTTTGCATTTTGGAAAGGCTCTTCGGTTACATTGAATCGATAAAAATCCAATCCACCTTGTTCTTCTATTTGGACATTATCTCCGTCAATAAGTTGATCAGACATCTCTGCTGGAATATCAGCTGAATCTAACTCACCACGCTCAAACATCTGGTATTCCGTATTCGTATCATTAACCATTGCCCAATGTACACCATCCAGCTTCACTGCCTCTGCATCCCAATATTCTTCGTTTTTCTTAAATACCATTTCGCTATCATGTTTCCATGACTCTAATTTAAATGGGCCATTTGCAACGAAAGATTCTGCTTCTGCATGCCATTCTGGATTTTCCTCCGCCACTTTGTGATTCACCGGAAAGAAAGCCGGGTTAGTAACAACATGCAGGAAATAACCCGTTGGATTTTCCAATTCTACTTCAAATGTCTTTTCATCAACAGCCGTTAATCCAAGATCATCAGCAGAACCTTCTCCGTTATTAAACGCCTCTCCACCTTTTATAAAGTATCCTAAAAAGGCTGCGGAAGAACCAGTTTCAGGATCTAGAAGCCTTTTCCAAGCATAAACAAAATCCTGTGCTACAACTGGATCACCATTAGACCAATTTGCATTCTCGCGTAAATAAAAGGTATATGTCTTTCCATCTTCCGATATATCCCATTTTTCAGCGATAGCTGCTTGAGGTGTATGATCCTCTCCTAATCGTGTTAATCCCTCTAATAAGTTATTTAAAGCATTCCAAGATACTGCATCAAACCCGATTGCTGGATCAAATGATGTTGGCTCTTCCCCATTATTCAGTTGCAATATTTTCTCTCCTGTTGCCTCTTCCGTACCCTCTCCTTCTCCATCACTCTCTGGTTCTTTTCCAGCATCCTCATTCGCTGTACAAGCTGATAGTACAAAAGTGATAATAATCGTAGCTACTAATAATAGCCATTTCTTTGTCATGCTAAAGTCCCCCTTCTCGTGATATTATTTTTCGGCTGATGTAGCCAATAGCTGTTTTGCCCGATCATCCTGCATCCAGCAGTCCACTTTATGAGAATCGCTTCGTTCAGTCGTCACGGGATAAACTTTATCGCACACCTCCATCGCTAAAGGACATCTTGCTGTAAATGGACATCCTTGTGGGGGTGAGAATAAATCAGGTGGTGTACCATCAATTGGAGTCAATTTCTCTCCCTGTAAATCTAATCGTGGGACCGAATGCAATAAGCCCTTTGTATATGGATGCTGTGTCTGATAAAAAATCTCACGTTTTGTACCAACCTCAATGATTTTTCCAGCATACATAACGGCTATACGATCAGCAATTTTAGCAACAACCCCTAAATCATGTGTAATAAGTATGATCGAAACTCCAGTTACTTCCTGAATTTCATTAAACAGTTCAAGAATTTGAGCCTGAATTGTTACATCTAAAGCAGTCGTTGGCTCATCTGCAATCAGTAATTCTGGTTTACAGATTAAAGCCATCGCAATAACAATTCGTTGTCGCATCCCACCACTAAATTGATGGGGATATTGCTTCAACCGCTCTGCTGGATTCGGAATACCCACTAAGTTCATCATTTCTATCGCTTTAGATTTAGCCTGATCTCCTGTTATTTGTTGATGCTGTTGTAATCCTTCCATTAATTGTGTGCCTATAGTGAGTGTAGGATTAAGCGCAGTCATTGGGTCTTGGAATATCATAGAGATATCTACCCCACGGATTGATCTCATCTCTTTTTCAGAAAGCGTTGTTAGTTCCTTATTTTTAAAAATAATGGACCCGTTTGAAATCTTTCCTGGTGGTTCAGGTATGAGTCGCATAATGGCATTAGAGGTTACACTTTTCCCACACCCAGATTCACCAACAATAGCCAGGGTTTCACCTTTATTTAAATAAAAATTAACTCCCCTTACTGCCTTAACAGTCCCACCGTAAGTTGAAAATGTTACATGAAGGTCTTTTACTTCTAGTATTTTGTCCATCTGTTCACCTACTTCCTAAGCTTCGGATCAAGTGCATCCTGAAGACCATCACCTAATACATTAAACGCAAACATCGTAAACGAAATGAAAAATGCAGGAAAAAACAATGTCCACCAGTTTCCAGATAGAATCGCACCTAATGAATCGTTAGCCATTACTCCCCAGCTGGCAAAGGGTGCTTGGATACCTAGCCCTAAAAAGCTTAAGAAAGCTTCTGCGAAAATTGCGCTAGGAACAGTCAGAGTCATTTGTACAATAATTGGGCCCATCGTATTGGGTAATAAATTTTTCCGAATAATTCGAGGTGTCTTCGCCCCAAATGATTTGGATGCGAGGACAAATTCAAAGTTCTTAATCTGTAATACTTGGCCCCGGACAATCCTTGCCATTCCAACCCATCCAGTAACGGTTAAGGCAATTATTATTGTGCTTAAGCTTGGGCCAAGTACAACCAATAGTAAAATAACAACTAATAAGTAAGGTAGACCGTACAATACCTCAATAATTCGCATCATAATGTTATCCGTTCGACCACCTTTATAACCAGCTATTCCACCATATAAAATGCCGATGGAGAAATCGATTAAGGCAGCCATTAATCCGACAAACAAGGAGATTCTTGCACCATACCACGTTCTGGTAAATACATCTCTACCTGCATTATCTGTCCCAAACCAGTGGTCTGCTGAAGGCGGTTGGTATTGATTTGGTAAATCTTGTTTATTCACATCATAAGGTGAAATCAAAGGGCCGAATATTGAAAAAATTACGAGTACAATTAAGAAAATTAAACCTGCCATAGCTAGTCTATTTTTAACTAGACGCTTCCATGCATCCTGCCAATAGGATAACGATGGTCGGGCAACAGCTTCTGCAGCTTGATTATCTTTTTCCTTCCAATTAAACCAATCATCTGGTATGTCTGTAGGAGAATAGAAATGTTTCGAGGGTTTGTCTTTTAATTTCATACTATTCTCCTCCCTTTTTATGTAACTTAATTCGCGGATCAAGAATACCGTACGCAAGGTCAACAAGGAAAAGCATGATAATTAAGAATGCACTATAAAATACGGTAGTCCCCATTATTACTGGATAATCTCGTTGATTAATGCTTTCAACAAAATATTTCCCCATGCCTGGAACTGCAAATATTTTTTCAATCACAAAGGTACCCGTTAATATTCCAGCAAGCAAAGTCCCCATAATGGTAACAACTGGCATTAACGCATTTTTTAATGCATGCTTGATAACGATTTTCCAAGGAGAAAGTCCTTTAGCCCGCGCCATTTTTATGTAGTCCTGTGTCAATACCTCTAGCATTGTAGATCTTGTCAAACGTGCTATGATAGCCATTGGACCAGTCGCTAACGCCGTTACTGGTAAGATCATATGTGCTGGACTTAGCCATCTTGCTACTGGGAATAGTTCATAGTTTACTGCTAGTTGTTGTATTAACAATGTTGCTAATACAAAATTCGGAATCGAAATACCCAGAACTGCAAATCCCATTGCCATGTAGTCGATTACTTTATTATGTTTGAGTGCTGCAAATATCCCTAGAGTGACTCCAGAAATAACAGCAACAATAATGGTAATAATCCCCAATTCAAATGAGATTGGAAAACCACGACCTAACATATCATTTACTGTCTGCGAAGGTTGCTTAATGGATGGACCAAAATCAAACGTTACAATTGATTTTAAGTATAGAAAATACTGTATAACATAAGGTTCATCTAAATTATAATGAGCCTCTAAGTTTGCCTGTACCGCTTCGTTTGTTCCTCTTTCACTATTAAAAGGGGAGCCAGGAATTGAAACCATTAGAATAAACGTTAATGTAACAATAATCCAAAGTGTTATCACCATGATAAGTAGCCTTTTTAGTATGTATCGTAGCATGCTTTTTCCTCCCTATGAAAATTTTGTGTTCATAGCGAGCTCCGTCATAACAAGCATCGCTTGATACGCTTCTAATATGTCTTTTGCCTGAAAAGATACAACGGTAGATTCAGGCAGTATTTGCGTTCCAGGCATTAAATTTGCCCATTCCGCCTGACCATAATTGTTAAATTCTATCTTTAATATTGGTTGTTTTGGAGGTATTAATGGCTTTACTTGATTTCGATTAGTAATGGCGTGTTTTACTTTCATTGTTAGAAGTTCACCAGCTTTTTTGGGTGTTAAACTTTTAACGGCAGACCTAGATATGGTTTCCTTTACTGTTGCAGTTGTAACATTGGGAATCAGCTCCTGTGCTTCCCTAACTGCCTGGTCATCCCCCGCTACAAAAATTATTGGGACTTGATAATAACCTGCTAAATAGGCATTTAATCCCATTTCCCCAATCGGATGATCATTAATATAAAAATTACGTACAGCATGGATCATTGCATGTGACATAACGCCAAACTGACCTGCTCGAGCATGATATCCGACAAACATTGCTCCATCATATGTATTATCTAATCCTTGCATCATGGAAAAAGGCTTTACATCACCTGTAATTAATTGAGCGTCTGGATGTAATTGGTCTATAAGTATATTATTCATTTTAGAATGACTATCATTTATTAAAATTTCTCTGCAACCTGTTTGAAATGCCGCTTCAATCACATAATTGGTTTCATCTGTCATGATTTTCCTAGCTCTATCATAGTTATGCTCATTAGAATCCACATAGGTATAATCAGGTAAACCTGTTATTCCTTCCATATCAACCGACACATATAATTTCATGATGAGTACTCCTTTTAGGTCTTTTTCAGTATTAGTAATTTTCTTTCAATTCTAACATACAGTTAATAAAATGAAAAGTCGAAATATAACGAACACAAAGAAGGTAAACGCTCTTAGGATCCTCTATTAGTAGTACTTCAACTATTGATTTATGTTACGTTTCTTCGCTCATACATTCTTTTAAATAGTAGGCAAAAGATTAGCGTAAGGAAGTGCCAAGAATAGGAAAAGGCTTGGACAAAACACAACTTCTTTACTCAAAATACGAATAATCATGTTATATTTATAAAGTGGGAGCAGTACAAGTTATATACGGGGGAAATTAGACAATAAGAAAAACGGAGCAAAATTCGCTCAGTCCTTATCACTAAATGCTCAGATTTACGCTTCCTCTAGTAGCTATTATGGAATAATAGCTACTGCTTGACCACCACTCCGGCTGCCCACTTCCCTTT
>NZ_JAWDHA010000090.1:0-11938 GCF_034190895.1 Virgibacillus sp. M23
ATTTAAGAAAGTACACCGCCTTCAGGCAAAATACAAGCCTAAATTATAACAAAAAAGATTCCAGCTATCATTTTTTGATAACTGGAATCTTTTTTAACTTCATAAGGGCTAGTTATGTCCCAGCCCCATTTTTTAAATTATCTTCAATTATTTTACGATAGTGACATTAACTGTTTTTACGCCCCAATTCATGGCTGCGCTTTTTGATGGTACGTGAACATCTATTTTATTACCTTTGATAGCACCACCCACATCGGCTGCAGTTGCATAGCCATAGCCTTCAACATATACTTCTGAACCGAGTGGAATCACATTTGGATCAACAGCGATTACTTTTGCATTTGGATTTGCATTCAGGTCAACTCCTGTTGATGTTACTCCAGAGCAACCACCACAATCTGCAGTATACGCCGTTGCTGTAACAGAAATGGTTTTTCCTTCTGGATTGTCATTCTGTGATTTAGATTCGTTCTTCTGTGTATTTTCACTTACTTCTTCTTTTTTCTCGTTTGAATCTGCTGACTTTTGCTCTACTTTTGCTACTGGCTTATCTTCTTGTGAAACATTAACACCTTTAATCGTTAATTCTTGTCCAATAACGATGATGTCTGATTTCAGGTCATTCCATTCTTTAAGATCTTCTATAGATACATCGTATTCTTTTGAAATATCAATCAATGTATCTCCTTTTTCAACTGTATATTTATCATTTATAAATAATGTTTGTTTTGGTTGAATAGTTGTTGATTTTAATTCATTAATTTCAACCAAGTCTTCAACTGTTGTATTATATTCATCTGCAATATCCCAGAGATTGTCCCCTTTTTTTACTTCGTATTCTTCCGCTGATACAGAAGTAACAGCAGCGCCAGCAATAATGATGCCCGTAGCGAATGAAGCCACAAGTTTTTTCATTCGTAGTCCCTCCTTAAATTTCTGACATTGCCTATCGTACCATAGGGGTATAGGCAATGCAGTTACAAGTCGTTTAAGACTCCATTACAAGCATTACCAAATCTAGCGCTATTTATTACAAATGTAATAGATTTGTGATAAAAGTTCTGTGAATCTAGTATTTTGTATTTCAATAGTCATCATTTATGGGATTTTGTAATAAAGTGAAACTTCTATCAGTGGGAGCCTTACTGTCAGTTGTATATAGGATAAAAAAAACGGAGCAAAATTCGCTCATTCCTTATCACTAAATGCTCAGATTTACGCTCCCTCTAGTAGCTATTATGGAATAATAGCTACTGCTTGACCACCACTCCGGCTGCCCACTTCCCTTTCCGTGGGGTTTGTCCTTCAGCTAACTTTTTTAGCAAAACCCGCTCAAAAAAGTGGATCTTCAGGTCAAACATTTCCCACAGGAGTTGAAGTGGCAAGCCTTCGCTATTATCAGGCTCTACAACGCTAGCATGAAGCAACACAGCTGCTTTTATACTCACGGATAGCGATTTTCACTTTACCCATTGTAAAAAAAGTCAACTATTACTTATGACAAGAATTGTTGCATCTTCTCATAGCGGAGGCTAATTACGTAGGATCCTCCGGGATTAGCACGAGCCGAAAATCCACTTTGCAACGTGTTCTTCTTTGCAAAGTTAGTTGAGGCCGTGCCCGCCGAAAGCGAAGTAATTAGTTGGAGCATTGCCAATATATATCAAACATTTCAAAATAACTACTTGGCTTAACGCAGTCATTGCACTGATTTTATACTTTCTTAACTTATAAAAAAAACCTCTTTTTTAACTAGATCGTAGCTTATAGAGAAACAAACCATTTTTATTGGCAGAAAATAATACCTGTTTGTCTTATCAACTGGAATGATATCCCCTTTTAAAAGAAATAAAAACTGCCGAGAAAAATTTCTCGACAGCTTGAGGGAAGATCTATGTTTTTGGCTATTCGTTAATTAAATAATCCTTTAAAAAAGTTGCTCAATGCTTGGAATAATTCACTAAAGAAGTTTGCTACTTTCTCCCAAAATCCCTCGTCCAACCCAAGCTCATTTGCCTTATCCTTAATCGTCGATGCAATATCTTCTAATTGATTTTTAACTTTATCAAAATCAATATTTAAGTCTCGCATCTTTTCAAATAAATCAATCAGCATTTGCTTATCTGCTTCACTAAGAGATATCTCTAGCTTGTCAAGCTGTTCTTGTACAATACGCTCAACATCCTCTTTCGTAGCAGGGTTTTGTTCAGCAATTGTCTGTTTAATTTCGGTTAGTAATTCACTAACCTTTTCCTGACTCATGCCTTCTTTTTTTGCGAGGTCTGTAGCGACATCCAATTCGTCGTTTGCTAGCTCCATACGTTCTTTATCTAGTTGCTCTCCTTTAACATCATAAGCCTTATATATACCCGTTAATGCAGAATGTCCACTAACTTTAACAGGTGAAGCAACGTCCACAGTAGCATTTTCTACTCCCGCGGTCAGCAGGGCGTTCGCATACATTTCTTTCGTAACTTCTGTAATGTTATCTGGAGTAACAATATTAATTGTTAAGCCGTTTCCTTCTTCCTGACGGGTAATTTTTGCACTGGAATACATGTTCGAATTTGGATCACCATTAATATATTTGGCACCATCTTGCCCGGAGACATCAAATTCTTCTACATTATCTGCCTCTTTGATGTTTAATAATTTTCGAACCTCGGTTCGCTGATTCTTATTTAATTGAGCCCCATAAACAACGATTGGTGAGCCTAACTTTTCATTTATACTTTCTGTATCACTAGCTCCATTGTCCGCTTGTACAGGCAAACTTATTCCAAGTACTAGTCCAACAATCAGCATCCCTATTAAAAATTTTTTTAATTGACGTTTTAACATTTTTGTTCTCCTTTTATGTGTACTAATTTATCCTATATTTATTTATTTCCAAATAACATTATGCACCCATTATACCTGTTTTCAAATAATATGGGTATCATTCTTATAAAAAATAAGGCTTGCGATGTAGATAATACGTCTACAACTACTATATAGATTTTAGTCATATATTAATGAAGACTTAACTAGTAAGCAAATTATTTTTCTTTATGTAGCATCTCCTATATATTTAGGGTAACGAAATAATTAGGAAAGAAGGGCATGACCATCATTGATAATCATCCTATAGTAAAGCGAAACTTAGCAATCATGTGGTTTGCTAACTTTTTTATTGCCGGAAGTATGACAATGGTACTTCCATTTATTTCTTTATATATTGAAACAATGGGTAATTTCTCAGATTCATATGTACAGAATTGGTCAGGATGGATATTTGCAATAACCTTTGTAACGGCATTTATTTTTTCTCCGATCTGGGGCAGGATTGGAGACAAATATGGTAGAAAGAAGATTTTAATTTTCTCCGCGGTTGGAATTGGTATCTCCATTTTATTAATGGGATTTGCCACTTCCGTATGGCAGCTATTTTTACTCCGTTTATTTATGGGAGTAGCAACTGGATTTATTCCGATGTCACAAGCCTTTATTTCCACACAGACTCCAAAACATATTGCCGGAAGAGTATTAGGTACGCTGCAAACAGGAAGCATTACCGGAACGCTTATGGGACCTTTACTTGGCGGAACACTTGCTGATACTTTTGGTTATGCCAACACGTTTAAGTGGGTTTCTGTTACTGTTTTCATTTCTGGCATCATCGTTTTACTCGGTGTTAAAGAAGTAAAAACAAAGCTTTCGGATGACGCGAATGATTACCGCACATACACAAGAAAACAGGTTATCCAACACATCGTGAATCAACCCGTGTTACTTGTTGTTATGCTAATTTCAACGTTAGTACAAGTCGCGCATTTTAGCATTCAACCGATCTTATCATTATTTGTTGCAGATATACATGGCCCAGAAAACATAGCATTGTTTGCTGGTATCGCCTTTTCAGCAGCTGGACTTGGAAATTTATTAATGACTAGAAAATGGGGTAAAATTGGTGACAAAATTGGATATATAAAGGTTCTTATCTTTCTGTTATTTATGGCAGGCATTGTATATCTTCCCGGTGCCTTTGTTACGTCGATTTGGCAACTCGTAATATTAAGGTTTTTACTTGGAATATCCATCGGTGGGATTATCCCTTTACGTATCGCGTATATTCGCCAAAAAGCTCCCCTTTCTATGCAAGGAGAAGTACTTGGTTATAACACAAGCCTCCGTTTTTTGGGGAATATTATCGGTCCAGCACTTGGGGGTGCTCTGGCAGGGTTTTTTGGTTTTTCTGCAGTCTTCGTGGTAACAAGTGCATTATTACTTCTGAGCGGTGTTATCATGCTTGTATGCTGGTTTAAATATGAGTATAGCCAAAATGATTCTCATTCACTATCTACACACAGATCATAACGAAATAAGTTTCGTAAATATATGTCATGATAGAATTAGGAAAATCTGTGCTCCTAATCCCATGTTAGGCTAAAGAAATTGATTTATCTGTTAGAATATGCTAAAACTAACAGAGCCCCTTCCTTTGAAGGGACTAGT
The DNA here is from genome assembly GCF_034190895.1 of Virgibacillus sp. M23. NCBI lineage: Bacteria > Bacillati > Bacillota > Bacilli > Caryophanales > Bacillaceae > Virgibacillus > Virgibacillus sp. M23. The sequence goes on from NZ_JAWDHA010000090.1 coordinate 4,495, forward strand.
ATCAAATAGAAAGAAAGTGATAGCAGTGGGAATAGTCGTAGTAGAGGTCTGTGACGGAAATGCAATCACTTCCATTAATATAGAAGAGATTCTTGAGAAGGAATTTCCTGAGGTAGCTGTACTCATGAATGAATGTTTATCTTTTTGCGGGCTTTGTAGAGTTAAACCTTATGCACTCGTGAACAATAAACGCATTTTCGGAAACACACCTGAAGAGTGTTTAGACAAAATTAGAGCAGTAATAAAAGAAGAACTGGCTGTGTATGAATAAGCGGCCAGTTCTTCTTTTTATTTAATCATTTCCCGGGAAATATGTCATTATTTGTTATAATTAACTACTTAAAGACTTGCTTGGAAAATTTCAATCGAATCTTGTTTGGTTAATTCCTTAAAGTTGCCGTATCTGGGCTTAGCAATGACTGTTTTCTCAGCCATTTCTTCTACAGAGCTTGCATCAATCGAATAATCGGCTAGGCTAGAAGGCGCACCAATTCCACTCCAAAAAGCGCGTAACCTTTCAATCCCCTCTAAGGCGATGTCACGATCTGTTTTATCTGTAGGGTCTACCGCAAACACACGAATAGCTAGTTGTTTAAAACGCGCTTCGTTTGTTTCGTCCAGTACATGCTTCATCCAATTAGGGAATAATATTGCTAACCCACCACCATGAGGGATGTCATGTACTGCGGATACTGCGTGCTCTAGGTTATGTGTTGCCCAGTCACCTCGAAACCCCATGCTTAGCATATCATTCAATGCTAATGTACCGCTTAACATGATCGTCTCACGGAACTCATAATTTGTTAAATCATTTAATAGCTTTGGTGCTGTTTCTATTACCGTAAGTAAGATAGATTCGCAGAAACGGTCTTGTATTGGCGTATTCCCTGTTTGGTGGAAATAATGTTCCAACACATGTGACATCATATCTACGATACCGTAAATGGTTTGATTTCTCGGAACTGAGAACGTGTGCGTTGGATCAAGGATGGAAAATATTGGATTTGTATATGGAGAACCCCACCCATGCTTTTCATTCGTTTCCCAATTGGTAATAACAGAACCACGATTCATTTCAGAACCGGTAGCTGCTAAGGTTAGGATGGTACCGAATGGAAGTGCATCAAGCGCTTGCTCCTTCTTCGTCACAATGTCCCACATATCTACATCTGTTTTTGCACCTGCAGCAATTGCTTTAGTACAATCAATCGTACTTCCGCCCCCAATAGCTAAAAGAAAATCGATGCCTTCTTTTTTACAAATCGCTACACCTTTACGTACAGTAGAGATTCGCGGATTAGGTTCTACCCCTGCTAATTCATATACTTCTGCGTGAAACTCATTTAGCTTAGTTAAAACATTATCATAAATGCCGTTACGCTTTATACTTCCGCCTCCATAAACGATAAGTACCTTTTTTCCATACGGCTGTATCTCCTCAGGAAGTTTATCCAGTTGGCCTTTTCCAAAGATTAATTTTGTCGGATTATGGTATGTGAAGTTCTCCACTGTTTTAACCTCCTATGCTTTCGTATATACAGTAACATCCATTTCAACGAGTACATCTTTAGGTAATTTACTTACCTCAATCGTAGCTCTTGCAGGATAGGGTTCTGTAAGGTAACTACCGTAAATCTCGTTGATTGTTGCAAAGTCTGTCATCGATTTTAAGTAAATCGTAAATTTTACTGCTTTAGAAAAATCCGTGCCTGCTTCCTGTAAAATTGCTTTAATATTTTCTAAAACTTGTTTTGTTTGACCCTCAATTCCATTAACAACGTTGCCGCTGATCGGGTCAATTCCTATTTGTCCAGACACATAAAGGAAATCACCTGCTTCAATTGCTTGCGAATACGGTCCTAGTGCAGCTGGTGCTTGTTCGGTATGAATCGCCTTCACCATGTTACATTCCTCCTTTTATTTCTTTTCACCCCGCATATAACTGGCAGTAATACTCCCACTTTAAGCAATAAAGTGAAGCCAATATGGATAAGTAGGGGATAGACAAATCACTAACTAATTGAAGTTTTACTTTATCATCATAACATGTTCGATTCTACTCTTCTGCTAATTTGTCTTTATATGCCATAACTGATTTCACATAATAAATATCTCCATAGCAAGCTCCTAATTCTTCAGCTCCATCGCGAAGACATCGGTACTTCTCCTTATCCGGATCATTTGCATACATTTCCTGAGAAAATATGATGGCAGCTTCTTGAGAAAATTGATCGGAATGCTTCTTCATATAATTAATAAACCCTTTTCCAAAATTATAGGATTGAACTGCTACAAGCAAATCTCCGTTTGCCTCTTTTAATGTTTGTGAAAAATAATAGACTCCCTGTTTAATAGAGAGCTCTGGATCTTGGATACACCCACGTTCACCACAATAGCTTTCGGATGATTGCATAGGGTCATCTCCTCTTCCGCCAGATTCCTGCATCATCATTGCTAATAATGTATCAATATGTTGCGACACATCATACTGTTTCGCATATTTTTCAACAACTGGCCGATACGCTTTAACTTCCTCACTAATGATCGGAGAGGAGGAAGTAGGTGATGAATTTTCTGCCTGTTCTTGATAAGCTAATAGCGAAATTCCAATAAATAGGGAGAACAGTAGAAAAGCTAGGAAGATGGTTCGTTTTATAGCTGTTTTTATTTTCTTATTGCGTTTCATATGCATCTATTCCTTTATATACGATCTTTAAATAACTATATCTTACCTTCATTGTCAAACATGCTTCATTCTTTACTGTTTTTCTTTCCTAAAATCACAAATGCTCCAGCAATTGCTCCAAACATCATATGACTGATCATCCAGTAGAAAAATGCCATCCCATCCGTTATATCAGGGGTACGGGATGACATTACTGTTGTTGTATATAATAGCAATCCAATCATGCTACCAGATATTACATAAGCTATCAGTTGATTTTGTCGACCAAACTTGTTCAACACAACATATAAGATTGGAACGAGAATAATAGATACGATTAGATGCAGGGAAAACTCTTCTAGCTCATTTAGAGTCCATTCCTTTATAATAGGAATGGACTCTATATTTAATAAGAGTGTATAAACTTGCTTAGAGGTTGTAATTTGTATCAGTTTTAATATTCCACCAAGCATAACACCAGCTACAAGACCTATTACGGCAAGCTTTGATAATTTCATCTCCAGCTTCTCCTTTATCCCATTACATGCTTGATCAAAAACTCTATTCCTAGATTACCTTACTTTAGTTATATTAACAAATCTATTACTAGATCAAAAGATACTAGCTTCATCGCCCATTGCTTGCAACGCAAATAAATCGACAACATAATCATTTAAAAAAAGACCAGTAGGATCTAGCTGCTTTCTAATATTTAGAAATTCATCCAACTTCGGGTAAAGCGCCTTCAATTTTGAGAGATTCAGCTTATGCATTTTCCCCCAATGTGGTCTCCCTTGATAATTTTGAAGTAGCTTTTCCATATCACCGAAATAATTCTCATAGGGCATCCCCTTATACATATGAAAAGCGATATATGCAGAATTACGCTTATAAGCAGGACTGAGCCAAAACTGATCTTGTTTGACCATTCTTACCTCAATTGGAAAATGAACCTGATATCTGGCAGTTTCTACTTTTTCACGTATCGCAATTAGAGCTACTTTTACGTTTTCTAGAGGAATACTGTACTCCATTTCACGAAATCGCACTCGTCGTTCCGTTGCAAATAAATCAAAGCTTTTTCCATGAATAGTTGATGAACCAATTGCCTTTGCTGATAATCGACTGATCGATCGACTTGTGGAAGGGAATAGTCTAACGGTTTCTGATAGAAGCTTAAATAGGTGATTCTCTACTATTAATGCTTCCATTCGATGCTTTCGTAAGGACTGGGGAGCTTGTTCTGAGAGGTTCATTGTCTTTATTTGGACGAGATCAGAGTAAGGAAATAAAAAGCATTCAAAATGACGATTTTGCTCTATTAATGTAGGTAATTGTTCTAATAAGTCTCTAAACTTATATTTACTGCTCGTAAGTTTGTAAGTAGGTGCAGGTATCACGCTGATGGTAATTTCTACGATAACACCCAACAAACCTAAAGAAATGACCCCTGCATGAAATAACGTTTCATCTTGCTCTTTTGCTATAGTTAGAGTTTCTCCTTTTGCAGTTACAAGCGTGAAGCTCAACACCTGTGTAGCTAAATTACCAAATTTAATTCCGGTGCCATGTGTACCTGTAGATATTGCTCCTGCGATACTCTGCACGTTAATATCTCCTAAGTTTTCCTGAGAATAGCCCTCAGCTGCTAATTGCTTTGACAATTCATGAAGGCGTGTACCTGCAAGGATAGTAGCCGTGTTCAATTCCTTATCTAAATGCGTCACTCCAGTTAAATGGTCTAATGACATTAAGTAATCTTCACTGACAGCAATTTCGGTAAATGAATGCCCTGCTCCAACAACTCGTATCCGCCGTTGTTCCTTTCTTGCCATATTTACATAGTCACATACCTCTTCTGCTGATGTTGGAAATAACACTTCTCTAGGCTTACAATGAGCAGTTTCAGACCAATTTTTCCATTCTCTAGTTTCCTTCATTAAAAGAAGCACATCCCTTCTCCACGATATGTTTTATAATGGTCCACAACTTTTCCATTTGTTATACAAGCTATATTCGTAAATCGTTCACATATTTCACCAGCTTTAGCAGCACGAAAAACAACATAATCCCCTAAATGCATTGGTACTGGAATAAACACAGGTGTCTGCACCTCACCCGTACCCTCGACCGAAATGAGTTTGCTACCCTCAGGAAAAACTGGTTGCGGTAACTTATCCACCCCTGGGCTTCCGGAAGCCACATATCCCCCTCCTAAACAAGTATAGATTTGTTGTTCAGGTTGCCGTACAATCGGTAATGTAAAGAAAAGAGAAGGATTCGTTCCGATCGGCTGCTTATAATAATCAAATAACAATGGTGCATAAAAACCAGATCCAACGGTTACCTCTGTTACAACTCTTTCGTTAGAAGTTGTTACCAAACTACCTGTCCCACCCCCATTGACAATTTCAAGAGAGAATCCTTCATTTGTTAAAGCATTGATTATCGCCTTTCTTCTATCGGCTATCTTTGCCACTGATTTTTTCTTTAATACTGTTACAGCTTTGTTCAATACCCATTGCTTGGGTAGTTGATCAGGCACACCAGCAAGCTGCGCTTCATAACCCATTACACCAGTCAACTTTAGATGGGATTGTTTGGAAATAACATGTGCTATCTCTATTACACTCGTTACATCACGTAATGGCGAACGACGGACGCCAAAATGAAAGCCAAAGAAATTAGTACTCATATCGATATCAAGACAGGTATAAATGAGTCCATCATACTGTTTAGCAATGGATTGTAAAAACACAATCTGTTCACGCTGATCTACCATACAAATAATTTTCCCACCCGATTTATTAATCTTTGCAATTTTTGCAAGCAGGGAAGCATCCCAAACCGGATAGCCTAGTAAAATATCACGAAAACCATATTCATACAGAAATAATGCTTCTTTTGGACTAAAACACATTAATCCTTGAAATACGGAACTATTCGCTAATATTCTCTCGATGACTGGAATCGAACGGATCGATTTCGTAGCAATCCTCACCTTTTTGTTATTTGACTTTTCAGAAATTATATCGCAGTTTTTATCTAACGCAGCTAGATCAAGCACCAAACCAGGATGTGGCTCCCGCTCGAGTAGCTCTTTTGTGAACATGACATCACCACCTTTATTCTAGTATCCTTTAATGAAAACTAAAGTGCAAGCTAATAATAAACTAACAACTTTGGCAGTAATCCAGGGATAAAACCCACATTATCTGGAAGAATAAAAAGCGCAAGCGCCCGATTAGAAACCAAGCGACTGGAGTGAACGGTGTACTAGCGATTCGGTGATGACTTAGATTAGTACGATTCGTGAAGTCGCCTAGTTTCTGGGCGCTGGAGCTGGACGCGACTCAACACGCCCATATTCATCCATATGTAATTTTCTAGACAAAAACCAAAAAAATTCTGCTATCAATTGATAGCAGAATTCCTATATCGGACTATCTCCAAAAACTGTCATATCAATGGAATATACTCCCTTTTCGTAAGCAGCCACCAAACAGCACTGCTTTCACATAGCTTATTATATAAAAGGCTTTTCTTCCAAATATTTATAGCCCTAAATCTTTCCTATACTGCTCTAATTCTTTTGTCGTACAACGCACCCAATGTCCAGGTTTCACTTCACGAAACTCTGGTTCTTCACTTTTATCATGAACGGATGGATCATATGCTGTACGCTGACGACCTCGTTCATAATTCGGATCTGGCAGTGGAATAGCGGATAACAATGATTTCGTATATGGATGAATCGGATTATTATAGAGCTCTTCACTGTCTGCTAGCTCCACCATATTCCCAAAATACATAACGCCAATTCGATCACTAATATATTTTACCATCGATAAATCATGGGCAATAAACAGATACGTTAGCCCTTGATCACGCTGTAGCTTTTTCAATAGATTGACAACCTGTGCTTGAATAGAAACATCCAGTGCCGAAATGGGCTCATCGGCAATGATTAATTCTGGCTCTACGGCAAGTGCTCGCGCGATACCAATCCGTTGACGCTGCCCACCACTAAACTCATGAGGAAAGCGGCTCGCATGCTCTTTGTTCAAGCCTACCACCTGTAGTAATTCTTCTACTCTCGCCTTCCGTTCTGCCTCGTTATTTACGAGATGATGGACATCCAAGCCTTCCGCTATAATATCCATAACTGTCATACGCGGGTTTAACGATGAGGATGGATCCTGAAAAATCATCTGCATTTTTCGATTAAATTTAAGCAGATCCTTCTTCGACTTCTTCCCATGTACATCCTCGTTATTAAACAGTACTTGACCACTTGTGGCCTCATATAAACGAATGATTGTTCTTCCCGTTGTCGACTTTCCACAGCCAGATTCGCCTACTAATCCAAAGGTCTCCCCTTTATAAATATCGAAAGAGATACCATCGACAGCCGTAATGATTTTCTTCCGCCCAGCTCTAAAATGTTTCTTTAGGTTTTTTACTTCTAGTAATTTTTCTTGCTCCATCAAGCTTCACCGTCCTTACTAGCCGTACTCGCAAATCCCTGCATTCTCCGTTTTACCGATGCTGGCGGCTCGATTTTCGGTGCGTCCTCATGGAGTAGCCATGTCGCTGCATAGTGTGTGTCAGATACCTTAAACATCGGCGGCTCCATGACGGTGTCAATTTCTAATGCAAATTCATTACGTGGGGCAAAGGCATCGCCCTTTGGAGGATTCAGCATATCCGGTGGACTTCCAGGAATCGCAAATAATTCCTCTTCATCACTGTCCAGCGTTGGCATCGAACCTAGTAGCC
>NZ_JAWDHA010000091.1:0-11825 GCF_034190895.1 Virgibacillus sp. M23
TGCGAGCCGATGATGGCATATCGTAGGGCGATTCATGAAGTCGCCTCGTTTCTGGGCGCTGGAGCTGGACGGCGGCCTAACACCTCCATATTTATCCACATGGCCTAATTTATAATTTCCTAGACTACAAAAAAGTCCTGAGTATTGCAGGACCTTGTTTTTTCGTATACTGGTTATCTTTTTCCCTATCAACTCGATGAAAAAACGAATGAGCATCAGTTTCCATACTCTCTACCCCAATTCCAAAATTCTTTTGGGTTGTTCTTCTTTATAGCGTTTATACATCCATTGCAAAAACCTGATTTCGTTATCCTGCAATTTTCTGCCAAGCTTCTTCTCCATATCTTTACATATTTCTAAAAAGCTAACCATACGCTTAAGATTCCCCCTAGTATGAAACGAGTTGATAATGCTATTCTATTGTACCTCGGTTTATGGTGATTATCAACTACAATATGATAAATAGGCAGAATTTACAGATAACTACTGTTTTTGACAAAATAGATTCCCTGTATTATGACAATTTTCCCTCCCTAAGCGAGCTTGTGAAGTATTTTCTTCAAATCCTATATTCATCGCCATCATGGCACATTTAAATGACGCAGGAACGAAATCAAAACCATGAAGACGAACCATACATTGCATTCGCTATATATGGAGACGAGACTTCTTGAAAAAAGAGCGCTTTTTTTGCATGCGATGTATCGCTTATCCTTTGGGAAGATATCGGCACCCCCTTAGTGTATAGCACGATAATCCGTCATCAGCCGAAGAGCAAGTATATTTCCCAAGTGGGTTTTTGCACGAAATTACTTCCTATTTACATTGAAATCATTTTATCGCAGCCTCATTCATTATTCTGAACGATCTTCAAGCTTGTTTTCAAGCTCAGTAATACGAGCCCGTAACTCGTTAACATCCTCCTTTGTCGCTAATCCAAACTCTTTAGCGAGCTTCTGTGTTTGCTCATATTGCTGCGTATTCCATTCATCCTTTTTCATTTCACCTTTCTCCACAAAATTTTGCAGAACCGTGCGTGCTTGATCTTGTGTTAGTTCATTCTTATCGACCAGTTGCTTTACCTTGCGTTCAAACTTCTCTTTACTAGTTACTGCAGCTCCTAATCCCAAAAGAAAACCTTTTTTTAAGACATCATTCATGTGTATCTCCTCCTTATTACTTTGATCGAATGTTGCGGTAATGCTTCATGAATAATAAAATCATCATTACAGCAAATATACTTGCTCCGGATATAGCAATGGTGGTCAATCGCCCTAAGTTTTGGTAATAGCCAAATAGGATACAGCTAACACTAACCAATAGTAGAACAAAACAGATTACTTCAAGTAAAACAAAGTAATTATGTGTCAGTTGCTTTTGTTGCTTCTCTCTCTCCCACTTTCTTTCCTTTTCCCCATTTTCTAGCCAACCTAACATAGCTTTTGGAAAGGATAATACTGGTTGAACTGCATCCTTTACATATTGCTTATAAATGGATTCCGCTAAATTTCTCCCGCCAAACCATTTTTTAATTTTAGGCTTTGCCCATTTCTGCAAATCTATATCTGGATAAATGGCTAGTAGGATACCTATAACGATTGATATCGCTCTTCCTAAATACGCATAATCCGCTGATAATTGGATTGGCTGATCACTTATAAACAAACGAATATCTTCTTTTAATTGTTCCATTGTATGAGCATCCATTGTATTTAATGAACCATTCTGATACATAGCAATGGTCTGTCTAATCATTTGTTTTAATTTCTTTCGATTCGCCTGAGGTAATATGAAATTCATTTCATCTAATGTTTCGATTACCCGATCGTAATCATCCATAATTATATTTTGTATTAGTTTTTTGAAATAATGCGTATCCTGCTTTCGTACCTCTCCAACCATGCCAAAATCAATAATTACAATCGTTCCATCCTGTTGAATCAAGATGTTTCCAGCATGGGGATCTGCATGAAACATACCTTCATTCAAAAATTGCTCTAGATAAAAGTCAAATAAGCTTCTAGCTATCTGCTGCGTTGAAACCTGATGTCGATGCATATACGAGACATCCGTTATTTTTGCACCGTCTATCCACTCCATCACCAAGACCTTTTTCGTACATAACTGCTCTATATAATTTGGAATATGTATGGCCTTATTATCTTGGAATCTCTCTTGAAAGTAACAGGCATGCTTTAACTCTTGTTGAAAATCTAGCTCCTTATTCATAACCGTGATAAGTTCTCGGTATAAGGAAGGTAAATCGGCCTTCTTACCAAATGACGTAAATACAGAAATCAACCAAAAAACGATTCGAAGTGCTTTAAAATCTATATGAAAAATTTCCTCAACACGATAACGCTGTACTTTTATTGCTACGTCTGAATGGTCTTCTCTTAACTTGGCTAAATAAACTTCACCTATGGATGCAGATGCGATGGACGTCGGTTTAATATCCTCTATATATTCATAGATGTCCCCTCCCCATTCCTCTTCTAATAGCTTCCGCGCATAGCTAAACGGCATTGGTGGGACACGATCAACCAATCCACTTAGTTCTTTGAGGAACGCATCGGGCATAAAGTCAGTCCTTGTACTAAGGAATTGCCCAACCTTAATTAATACACCGCCTAATTCAACAGCCTTATTACGATATTCTCTTGCTAATTTTGTTACTAATATATTCCATTTAGCGATCGTCCGGTCATCCCATACTTTATTTCTAAAATGGAACTTGTACATGAGAAAAATAAATTTGATTGTCATCCAGATCATGATACTGCAGCGATATACTAATCTATATTTAAGCCCCTTATTCACCTTCAACACCTCTTTAGATATGTACCCGATTATCTACTTATTTAAAACAAGTCGGTCCTAATAAATAGTTGGATAATGCGTATATTTCCCTTATAATAAATAAGAAATATGGAACAATGGGGGTTCTTATGAAGAATAATCACTTTACCATAAAAGACCATATTAAGGTTATCATCCCATCCTTAATTGGTATCTTTTTATTTATGTCACCTATACAGACAGAAGAAGGGCTTACGATACCAATAGCCATACTTGCTGGGAAGGTTCAAACCCTACTTGCTGATCAGTTATCTGCTATTATGATGGTAATTATTGTTATTACTGCAATAATGAGTGTATTCGCTAAGCTTATAGGAAGGGAAAAATTAAAAGGGACTCCTTTTTTTCAACAGCTTTTTCATGTGAGCACATTTTGGACAATTACCCGTGTTATAGCTGCCATATTTGCAGTAATGGTTTACTTCCGTATTGGTCCAGAATTTGTTCATGGTGAAGCAACTGGACAATTATTACTTGATGATCTGTTGCATGTATTATTCGCCGTATTTTTATTTGCCGGATTGTTTTTACCATTACTTATGAATTTTGGTTTACTTGAATTATTCGGTACATTAATGACGAAAATCATGAGACCATTATTTCGTTTACCAGGACGTTCCTCCATTGATTCTTTAGCATCTTGGGTTGGTGACGGGACAATTGGCGTATTACTTACTAGTAAACAATACGAAGAAGGTTACTATACAAAACGAGAAGCTGCTGTAATCGGTACAACATTTTCTGTCGTATCGATCACCTTTTCATTAGTAGTGATATCGGAAGTTGAACTCCAAGATATGTTCTTACCTTTTTATGGAACAGTCTTAGTAGCCGGATTTATTGCTGCATTAATCATGCCTCGGATTCCTCCGCTCTCGCGCAAATCCAATACGTATGTAAACGAAGAGGCGGAAGGATTATCTGAAGAAATTCCGAAAGGTGACAACGTGTTTACCTTTGGATACCGAAAAGCATTGAACCGTGCAAAGAAGGAAACAAGTGTGTATAAATTCATAAAAGAAGGTGGCCAAAACATCCTAGACATGTGGATGGGTGTCGCTCCTGTCGTGATGGCATTTGGACTGATCGCCTTAATAATTGCCGAAAATACACCTGTTTTCCAATGGCTTGGTATGCCATTTATACCGTTATTAGAACTCTTACAAATTCCTGCTGCTGAAGCAGCTTCAGAAACAATCCTAATTGGTTTTGCAGATATGTTCTTACCAGCTATCTTTGCTTCTTCCATTGAGGCAGATATAACCCGCTTTACTATAGCTGCACTTTCTGTAACGCAATTAATTTATATGTCTGAGGTTGGGGGATTATTATTAGGGTCTAAGGTACCGGTATCTTTTAAAGATTTGGCAATCATCTTTTTGTTACGTACAATAATTACCCTACCCATTATTGCAATCATTGCTCATATTATCTTTTAAGCTGCTATGCTATTAATGTAACCAAAAACAGACGGCCTATCCTTAGCCGTCTGTTTTTTATATTTAAAAAAAAGGGGGTTATTTTATTATACGTTCTCTCTAAACATTTGGTTCATTAATTTATTTATTTTCTCTGTTCGTAATGCCGTATTCTTCGGCATTTCTCCATCTACCATTTCCTCGACAGATGCTTTCCTTACAAGTTCCGGATTGAAACCCATTTTTTCAGCCATTAATCGCATAAATTCATAAAAGCTTCTAGTCTTAGGAGAACCGGCATTAAATACACCAGATACGTCATTAACTACCATTTTTACAATGACAGCCGCTAAATCCTCCACATGGACAAATGTACGAATTAAATCATCACGGAATGCAATTGGCTTACCTGACCGTAAATGATAGGAAAGTTTATCTGTTCGTTGATCAAGCCTGCCAACCTGATTTTCCCCATAGACAGACCTACTCTTAAGATGACATAATTGGTCAATTCATTCGTTATAAAGCGTTCAGCTTTGACTTTAGCATTCGCATAATTACTCAGCTCATGATCATCTGGTAAAGGGGTTGCGGGATCCTCCTCATCATACGGACCATTCCCAGCACTGTAGACGAAATCAGATGAAATATAAACGAGCTTTGTTTCAGGGGTAAGGTGGGTTAGCAAGTGCAGAAGCCCATGCTCCGTCAATTGATGTTCTTGTGGTCCGTGCATCACCGACCAAACAACTACATCCGGTTGCATTGCTTTATAGTAGTTGGAGAAGGATTCTGGCTCATTTATATCCAATTTTACTAAATCAGCAACTATTGCAGGTTCATCCAAATATGTTCCACTAACAGTAATTTCGGGGATAGCCTTGAATCGTTTGTAAACAGAACTTCCAACATAACCACTTGCACCAAACACACAAACTTTCATGATTATTCTTCCCCTTTCTTTTATTGTTATCAGATTAGGATTCTGTCTTTGGATGCTGCTTACTTATTTTTTGATACGTCTTTTTGATAATTGATACTCTTCCTTCAATAACTGGCTGCCAAATACCGAGAACTGGCCTACTTGATAACAGAAGAACTAACGCTAACGAAATAGCAGCAAGACCAACCAAATCTATTATTCGATTTACCTCAAATAATTCTGCTTGTCGAAAATATTGAATGAAAAAACCGTGAAGCAGATAGACATACAATGTTCTAGCTCCTAAAACAGTCCAATTAAATTGCTTTTTAGGCACCCACGATAATACGCTGACAATCATGAGAGCAGCCGTTAAATAGACAAGTAATCTTGCTAGTCCTCCAAATTCTCCCATTCCTAAATCTCCATATGATTTAGAAGCAAGCAACCAACCTGAATTAAAATCAGGCATATAATAAATAGCAGTTGCAATTCCAGCCATTACTATTATTGATGCTACCTTTATTCCTTTGTTCTTGATCAACATTAACTGTTTTTCCGTAATGAAGTAGCCAATTAGGAAAAACGGAAAGAATACAAATGTACGCGATAAACTAAACGTATGACCAATTTCACCAAAGTAACCTACAATTAGACCTAATTGAATTGAAATAACTACTGCCAATACTGGAGGTAGCTTTTTAAACCAATATAATAACATATGCCAACAGAATAAACTGAATAAAAACCATAATGCCCAATGAGGACTAAACAAATCCGTTTCCCATCCAGATTTACCAATCAGGTAATAATATCCTGAATAGAGGATTTGAAAAACAACATATGGTACGAGTAATTTTTTCATTAAATTTAAGATATATTTTATATTCCCAGAACCTTTAGCAAAAAAACCTGAAAGAAAGATAAATGCTGGCATATGGAAAGTATAAATCCACATATATAGCGTATTAATTTTCGGAGATCCGTCTGTAAAAGGCTGGATCATATGACCGAATACAACGAAAAAAATTAATAGCACTTTTGCATTATCAAAAAAGGCATTTCTTTCCATTACGCATCTCCTTTTTTAAAAAATTCTGAAACTTATCCCTTGGTCAATGTTAAATAAGTGTGCAATATCCACTTTACCCTATTTTTTATAGAAATAAATAGGTTACTAACCGATTTCATAGACTTGTTAGGTTATTGTAAAAGATTTGAAAAAAAGCTGTCATGATGTAATGGATAAAGTAAAAATTCAATCCGTGGAGGTTAATGTTTACCTCCCACGGAAGGTTAGTACCATAAGAATATGACCTAAAGACTTTGCAGTCGATCCCCACTCACCAATATTAGGTTCACTTTATTGCTTGAAGTGGGGCTTACTGCCAATTATATGCGGGGTAAAATTGGCCAAAGTTCTATTTTGAAGCATTCCACTGAAAAATCAGCTTTTATAGAAACCCTGTGTGTGGGTGGACGAATATCAATTGCTTTTCGTGAAAACAACAATAACGCAGCCCATGCAGTTCTTTTAAAGCTGCGAGGCTACGTTTTACTTTTCTCTTTTCTTATTCGGGTAAATCCACTTTCCTTTATGAGAAGGCCAGTCCAAGCAAACCCGTTCTTTCACTTCTTTCCACACATGACGTTTTGTACACTTCGTAAGTAGCCTGTCGAGACATTTTTGACAGCATGAAAAGAGGCTGGGACAAAACACAACTTCTTTACTGAAAATACGAATAATCATGTTATCAATAGGAGTATCATCGCCGCACCGTGAAAATATACGCTCTTTCCACGAGCACGGCCACAGCTAACTTGGTAAAGAAAAACACGTTACCACGTGAATCTTCGGACTCGTACTGTTCCCGCCAGAGTCTCACTTATTTCAGGTGCTAAATGAATGATTCTGATCAATAAACGAACGATAATTAATTTCAACCAATCATCGTTCGTTTTTAATTGGATTCTTCATTCTTTTGTCTCAGCCTCTTTATGAGCCTGTCTTCTTCTTTTTTGCCGTTGTTTTCGTCTTTTTCTTCGGTTGCTTTGGCTTTGGCTTTTCTTGTTTCGCTCGATCCAATGAGGCCTGCAGTGCATCCATTAAGTTTGTAGCTGCCTCTGGAGCAGGCTTTTCTGTTGCTGTAGCAGTAGATTCATCATTGTTCTTTTTCTGTTCAATTAGATCGAGTAATGCTGTACGATACTCATCTTTATATTTCGTAGCATCGAATTCAGTTGTTAATTGATCAATAAGCATTTTTGCCGTATCAAGCTCTTTTTTTTCGGTTTCCACTTCATCAGGTACATTTGGTACATCTTTCACATCACGAACCTCATCAGGGTAATGAATGGTTTCTACTACCAATGTATTCTCGTAAACACGAATAACAGCTAACTGTCCTTTTGACCGGATGATCATTTTGGCTATCCCTATTTTACCTGTATCTTTTAAAGCATTTCGTAACAGACCATATGCTTTTGCTCCCCCTTCGTTCGGAGATAAATAATAGCTTTTTTCGAAATAAATAGGATCAATTTCCTCTAATTGTACAAAGTCGACAATTTCCACTGCTTTATCTTCCTGTTCCTTCTGTAATGCTTTTAAATCCTCTTCATCCAGTACAACAAATTTATTTTTGGCATACTCATATGCTTTTACAATTTCATCATTCTCTATTGGTCGATCACAGACCGGACAACTTTTTTCATATTTGATTGGTGACTGGCATTCCTTGTGCAGCTGTCGAAGTTTAACATCTTTATTTTCTGTTGCAGCATGCATTTTTACAGGAATATTTACTAAGCCAAAGCTTATCGTACCTTTCCACATTGTATGCATTCACACATACCTCCCTTTGTCATAGTTTGGCTGAAATAACTTTATTTATCCTTCCTGATTAAACAACAGCATTTGTGTAAAAATAAGATAAATACAACCGTATCTTTTTAAAAGGGAGCATGAAATATGCATGTTATGAAACCGATAGCAAGTACAGATATACCTAAAGGTGACAATTGGATGTTTGAGGTGAAATACGATGGATTTCGTTGTGTTTTAAAATGGGAGCACGATAATATCCGTCTAATGAGTAAGAATAATAAAGATCTAACTTTACAGTTCCCGGAAATCATCGAATATTGCAAACGGAATCAAGAGAGACTTCTTTCCTTTCTACCTATACAGCTTGATGGAGAACTAGTTGTATTAAATAACATGTATCAGGCTAATTTTGCTTGGATTCAGAAAAGGGGGCGGCTAAAAAATAAAGACAAGGTCCAAGAAGCCGCTATCCATCGTCCAGCCAGCTTTCTAGCATTTGATCTTATTATGCAAAAGGGCAGACAACTATACCAAGAAATGTTTACGAAGCGTAAGCAAGCTTTAGAAGCTCTCATTTCTCAACTGAAGCACAACAATATCATACAATTTGTAAACGCATATCCAAATGCTGAGCTGTTATTAGAACGCGTTTTTACAAATAAAGGAGAAGGAATTATTGCTAAACGAAAACGTAGTACTTATAAGGCCGGTAAAATCCATCAGGATTGGTTTAAAATAAAAAATTGGAGAACATTACATGGTTTCTTAACTGCCTTCGATATGAGAAATAATTATTTTTCCGTCGCCGTCTTCCAAGAAGATACCATCGTTGACATCGGAAAGTGTAAACATGGATTAGATGAGGAAGCACTTCATACATTAAAAGATCTATTTATCCATAAGGGTAGTAAACAAACAGGTTCTGTATTCACGTTACCACCTGCCATTTGCGCGGCCATCCATAGTTTAGATTTATACGATGGGGAACTTCGAGAGCCAGAGTTTACCAAACTACAACCTGATGTACACGCGAAAGACTTAACAGTTGATAGATTACATCTTGATATGGCTATGCTTCCTGAAAATATAGAATTGACAAATACGACAAAATTACTCTGGCCAAAAAGGCATCTAACGAAGGGAGATCTGCTTATTTATATAAGAGAAATCGCTCCTTATATGCTGCCATTTTTAAAGGAGCGTGCTTTAACTATCATTCGTGCACCAGATGGCGTAGAAGCTGAGCACTTCTTTCAAAAGCATTTACCAGCGTATGCACCAGATTTTAATCCACGTGTACAAGCGGATGGTGAAAGCTCTATTCTTTGTGATTCGCTCCATACACTCATATGGCTTGCTAACCATGGCACTGTTGAATTTCACGTTCCGTTTCAAACGTTGGCTAGTAGCTATCCCCAAGAAATCGTCTTTGATTTAGATCCTCCCGATAGAGAACGATTTCATTTAGCCATAAAGGCGGCACAAATAATCAAACCCATACTAGATGACTTAAAATTGACATCCTTTGTGAAGACTTCAGGCAATAAAGGATTGCAAATCTATATCCCTATTCCGGAAAGAAGCATGACCTATGAGCAGACCGCATTATTTACGCAAGCAATTGCATGGACTGTTGAAAATGCTTATCCTCAGTTATTTACAACTGAACGTATGAAAGACAAGCGAAATGACAGATTATATATTGACTATGTGCAACATGGGAAGAACAAGACAATTATTGCCCCTTATTCACCAAGAAAAACCGTAGATGCCACTGTTGCAACTCCATTATTTTGGGATGAATTGACAGACAAGCTCAATCCTCAAGCCTTTACGATCAAGAATGTAGTGGATCGTGTGAAATACAAAGGCTGCCCTTTTAATAGCTATCACAGGGAAAAGGAGAAACAATCCGTATTCAACGTATTAAAGCTATTACAAAAATAAAGTGAAACTTCAATCCTTGGGGGTATTACTGCCAGTTATTTGTGGGATAAACTACGCACTCTCCAGAAATATACGTAATTACTGTGAGAGGAAAGATCTCGCTGCCCCCAAGGAAGCTTAACAGCCGCATGCCAAAAGTGAAGTCGATTTCTGGAGCAGCTTAGTTACACGAACCATCATTCCAGTTGTTGATAAACACAGTTTTATCCTCGTCTCCATCTAGTTAAACAAATGTTTATTTTTATTGCGTAACAATTTTTTCATACGTAAGCTGATCGCAAATTATAAATAGTTTTGCATCCGTTGGTATAGGTTTTTTCAATTGATTTATTATGGATAAATCGTTGCCATTTGCTATTAGCATTGCTCCTTGCTGTGCTAAATCAGTACGCGCTTCTTCATACGTGTTCCATGTTTCTTTTTTACCAATCGAATAAAGATCGTAGCCTTTATGACTCGTCAGTTGTCGAATGATTTCACTCGAGCCATTGAAAAGTATGGAACGTGCCGCAAGATGCCCAGCTGTATCGTTTGCAGTAATAAATTCCTCTACAGAAGCATGTTTAAATGCTTGAATATGCGTCGATTCCAATACTTCACAAATGGTATAGATATTTTGTTTATATTCCTTCCCTATTCCTTCAAGGATGGTCGCAATTAGTAAGGTTTGCCCATCTGCCTGAGATGTTGCTATCGTATTCTCAGGAGCAAAAACCATCACGGATTTGCACTTCAGCAAATTTGCTTGTAATAATACATCCTGATTCGCTGGATTTCCGTGAACAAATTCTACTTGTTCATGCAATATTGGGGTTTTCTCTAATTTTTCGTCAATAACAACAATTGGTATATCCTTAAACGTATGTAAAAGCTCATCTAACGTAATTTTTGCTTTTTTTGTCCAGTTAATTAAAATAATATGTCCCTCTGTTGAGATATTCAATTTCCCTTCCTCCTTTAACCGTTTGCGGATACTTAAAAAATCAATTGCTTTACCGATAAATATTGTCATAAGCCCTATCCCAACAATGTATAAAAACATTGCAAATAGCTTCCCGGGAACGGTAACTGGAGAAACATCGCCATAACCTACTGTTGTTACAGTTGTCATGGTCCACCAAAGCCCTTCAAAAGGACTTGCAAATGTATCTGGTTCTAAAAAATATATAAAGTAACTGCTAGCAAAAACCAATGTTAATGTTGCAAATAGCAGAAACCAATTATTTAACTTAATTACTTTTACGAATAATTGCTTAAAAAATATCACGCAGGTTCCCCCCTTTTTCTTTCTAATAACACTAACATACGCATCCTAATACCTAATAAAATAGTAACATAAATATAAGATTCGTATAGAAAAAAACGAATAGATTCATGAAATCCGATTATATTTTTAGCGAAACCGGCGAGTTATCCGATTAGCTAAAATAACTAGTGAAAGCAGTAAGGATTAGAGAGAGAAGCGGTGTCTCATTTCCGCAAGAGCTTTTTGTAAGCAAGTAGCTTGCCTGGCTTGTACAGGATCAATACCACCACTTCACTACTGCATCTAAAAGAATCTTTTATTTTTTGTCCTGTAAATGAACCAAACGCTTCAAATAATGTAGATTGATCACTCATATAAACTTCCTTGAGCTGATTCCAAATATATTCTTAGATCTTTTTTTATTACGCTATAAGCTCTCTGGAACCCCAGCATAGACGGGGCTTTTCTAAACAATTAAATAAAAAAACGGAGCAAAATTCGCTCAGTCCTTATCACTAAATGCTCAGATTTACGCTTCCTCTAGTAGCTATTATGGAATAATAGCTACTGCTTGCTTGACCACCACTCCGGCTGCCCACTTCCCTT
>NZ_JAWDHA010000092.1:0-11397 GCF_034190895.1 Virgibacillus sp. M23
TAGCGGAGACTAATTACGTAGACTCCTGCGGGAATTGCGCGAGCCGAAAATCCACTTTGCAACGTGTTCTTCTTTGCAAAGTTAGTTGAGGCCGTGCCCTCGGAAAGCGAAGTAATTAGTCGGAGCACCAATATACATCTAACATTTCAAAATAACTACTTGGCTTAACGCAGTCATTGCACCGATTTTATACTTTCTTAACTTAGTACAAAAAAACATTCATTTCCCTTAAAGCAACAGAAGAGGGTTTTTTAAAAGGAGGAAAGACTCCAGCGAAAAGTGGGCAACCAAAGCGCGTACGCCTGACAAAATAGTGAAACGCTTTTATAAAGTGAAACTTCAATCAGTGGGGATTTTGTATACCCTCACTGATTGTTCGTACCACAAGGGTATGATCTAAAGGCCTTTAAACCAATCGGACATTTACTGGCAGTCGATCCCCACTTATCCATATTGGGTTCATCATTGCGTGAGGTGGGGGCTTACTGCCTATTATATGTAAGATAAATCCAGAGGCAATCCTTACAAGCTGAACTGAGATACTCTCTATGACATGATGAATGGTGTAAGCTATATCATTTTCTTGAAGTTTGATTTCTAAATCTAGCGGCAAAATTATTTGATTCATGTTATAATGTTTAAACATAAAAGGATGCCTCCGATTCTGTTATGGTGTGGTTACTTTAACTTTATCAGAAGGTATCCTTTTTGCGTACAAAAATTATTAAATTAGATAAAAAAGTGTCACACACCAATCAACTGGTGCGTGACACTTTTTTATTCTACTGGGTTTTGTCCCAGCCTCTTGATCCATTATTTTTTCGCTTCATTTTGTTTTACTGCTGCTCCAATAAATCCTTTAAATAACGATTGAGGTCTTGTTGGACGGGAGGTAAACTCCGGATGAAATTGACTAGCAACAAACCATGGATGATCTTCAATTTCAATTGTTTCAACAAGTCGACCATCTGGACTTGTACCAGAAAAGACAAATCCATGTTCTATCATTTGGTCACGATACGCATTGTTAAACTCGTAACGGTGTCGATGTCTTTCTTCAATAAATTCTTCACCATCATAAGCTGCTCTTGTTTTCGTATTGTCTTGAAGCTTGCAAGGATATATACCTAACCTCAATGTACCACCTAAGTCAGAAACATCTTTCTGCTCTGGTAATAAATCAATAATTGGATAAGGTGTACTCGGATCAATTTCTGCTGAATGTGCTCCTTGCAAATCCAGTACATTACGAGCAAACTCAACTGTTGCTAGTTGCATCCCTAAACAAATTCCCAAAAATGGGATTTTATTTTCTCTAGCATATTGAATAGCTACAATTTTCCCTTCTATACCACGATCTCCAAATCCTCCCGGAACTAAGATACCATCTACATTTTCTAAAGATTTATGAATCGTTTCCTGATCTAGCTTCTCAGAATTAATCCAATGTACATTAATATCTGCATCATAAACAAAACCAGCGTGTTTTAATGCTTCGACAACGGAAATATATGCATCCGGTAATTCAACATATTTCCCAACAAGTGCGATATCCACTTTTTTGGATAAATTACGTACTTTAGATACAAGCGTTTTCCACTCTTCCATATCTGCTTCTTGGCAATCAAGTCCAAAATGACTACATGTTAGTTGATCTAATTGCTGTTCCTGCAAGGAGATAGGCACTTGATATAGCGTATCTGCATCTCGCATTTCTATAACCGCTTTTTCATTAATATCACAGAATAAAGCAATTTTTTCCTTCATTTCTTTGCTAATCGCACTTTCTGTACGTAATACAATTACATCAGGTTGAATTCCTAGCGAACGTAACTCTTTAACACTATGTTGGGTAGGCTTCGTTTTCATTTCACCAGCAGCCTTAATATAAGGAACAAGCGTACAATGCAAATACATTACACTATCTCTTCCTACATCCTTCTTGATTTGACGAATTGCTTCTAAAAATGGCAAGGATTCAATATCACCTACTGTGCCACCGATTTCGGTTATCACTACATCTGCACCTGTTGCTTCACCGGCACGAAAAACTTGCTCTTTAATTTCATTAGTAATATGTGGAATGACTTGAACTGTTCCACCTAAATAATCGCCTCTGCGTTCTTTACGAATTACACTCGAATAGACTTTACCGGTTGTTATATTACTATATTTATTCAGATTAATATCAATAAATCGTTCATAATGCCCCAAGTCCAAATCTGTTTCCGCGCCGTCCTGGGTTACATATACTTCCCCGTGCTGATAAGGACTCATCGTTCCAGGATCAACATTAATATATGGGTCAAACTTTTGAATAGTTACCTTTAGACCGCGATTTTTCAACAAACGTCCCAAGGAAGCAGCTGTAATTCCTTTCCCTAAAGAAGATACAACTCCTCCAGTCACAAATATATACTTTGTCATCGTCTTTCCCTCTTTCTTTACATGATTTTCTTATCTTGATTTGTTAAATGAATGGGTAAATGATGGGTAGCTTTATCTATTACATTTATCTTGTACTTATCTGCTGAAAAATAATAAAAGCGCCTCCCCAAGTTGGATGGGGAAACGCTTCGATAATTAAAATAAAAGAGCCCAATTTAAATTGTACTGATCCAGCTATAAAAAGTCAAGCTTACTTCAAATCCATTATTTAACACTTTTAACGCTCTAACTCTTCATTATCGTCATCGTCTTCTTCATAATCCTCATCATTTTCATCAAATTCTTCATCGAATTCCTCATCAATCTCTTCATCCATATCATCGATATCAAAATCGTCTTCAAAAATCTCTAGATCATCTTCTACAACATCTAAATCATCTTCTACATCTTCTTCTTTTTTCTTCTTCGCTTTTTTCTTCTTTTTAGGTGCGACGGTAACTTCTTCATCCATTTGCTCTACAGGATACCAGCGTTTTAATCCCCACATATTTGAACCAGTAGTAATAAAACGACCATCTACGTTCAAATCCGTATAAAATTGGGCAATATTAGCTTCTTTTTCTCCGTCTGTAAATCCTTTTAATTCTGCTATCTTATCAAATACGTCTTTAAAATGAAAAGCTTTTTTCTCATCCAAAAGAATTAAATTAGCTACTTCAATCATAGACATATGTTGAATTTCTTCGTGGCTATAATTTTTCAAGCTCACGGTAACGCACTCCCTTTACTTGTATATTGATGGCTTATTTTGCCTAATTTAACTATTTGTTTATTGAATAAGTATTTCTAGTAGTCTTCCTACTACCTTTAACCATACCATACATTATAAACAAATATACAGGGTTTATGCTAGCAATTAAGCAGAAAAAATATGAAGCTTTTTACGGTTTCACTATTTTTTAATATTTAGAAGTCTAAAAATAGCATACATATGCAGTAGTACTTTTTTGTAAATCTTGATATATTGAATTTAAGAAGTAATCGGTGATGGATTTATTCCGAAGCAGTTATACTGCTCATCAAAAAATGGATCTGTCTATCCATGTACTCTTCAAGCGTAAATTGTTTTTGTAGCATCCATCTTCTAAACCCCCACATTTGTCCTTGTATAAAAATATTATTTGCTAGCAATTCTCGATCTCGCTGAGAAATTGAACCGGGAAAACAAGTAGAGATGACACGCTCAAGCATAGATACCATGTCTCTTTCCTTTTGCAATACATATTCTTTTATCTCTTTTTCTAAAGATTTCACTTCCTGATACATAATAAGTACTTCTTCTTGCATTTCATCCATTAATCGGAAATATGAACGAATTGCATTTTTAAAATGATCCACAGACGAATTATTCAAATCAATCTGCGCTTCTAAACGTTCAGACACCTGCTGATAAATAGAATCACATACAAGAAATAGCACATCTTCCTTCGTCCTAATATATTCATATAAGGTTCCAATGCTGAAGCCTGATGCCTTAGCTATTTCTCTGGTCGTCGTACGATGAAATCCTTTTTCTTTAAAAAGCGTCATTGCACCTTTAATCATTTGATTTCTGCGCTTTTCTACTAACTCTTGATCTTTTATGGAAGAAAGAATGGGATCCATATTCTTCTTCACCTCCTACTTCTACCGATCTACTTTCCGGAAGTTATCATTCTTCCTATTACTAAGCGTTGTATTTCATTGGTACCTTCATATATTTGTGTAATCTTGGCATCACGCATAAACCGTTCAACTGGATAATCTTTCGTATAGCCATAACCACCAAATATCTGAACCGCTTCAACCGAGATCCGCATCGCTGCATCCCCTGCAAACAGCTTTGACATGGCCGAAGCTTTTCCATAAGGCTGCCCCTCCGACTCTAGCCAGGCAGCTTGATAAGTTAAAAGTCTTGCCGCTTCTATCTCCGTTGCCATATCTGCAAGTTTAAAGGAAATACCCTGATTATGAGCGATAGGCTTGCCAAATTGTTCTCTTTCTTTTGCATAAGCGGCAGCAGCATCTAATGCTCCTTGGGCAATACCTAGCGCTTGTGCAGCTATTCCATTGCGTCCTCCATCTAGCGTTGACATTGCAATTTTGAACCCTTCACCTTCACTACCTAACAGATTCTCTTTAGGAACTCGACAATTTTCAAATACGAGTTCTGTTGTAGGTGAGGAACGTATACCTAACTTCTTTTCTTTTTTACCAAATGTAAAGCCTTTTGTACCTTTTTCTACAATGAATGCGCTAATTCCTTTATGTTGCTTATCTGCATCTGTTTTTGCAAATACGATATAAATATCTGCTACACCACCATTAGTAATCCACACCTTGTTTCCATTTAAAACAAAATGATCCGCTTCTTCCTTTGCCGTGGTTTTCATGGAGACAACATCACTACCAGCCCCTGGCTCAGACAGTGCGTACGCTCCAAGCGCTTCACCTGTAGCTAGCCGTGTAAGGAAATTCTTTTTCTGTTCTTCATTTCCATATTTGTAGATTGGCCAGCTCGCCAATGATACATGCGCAGATAGCGTAACTCCTGTCGAAGCACAAACACGGGAAAGCTCCTCTACAGTAATGACATAACTCATGTAATCTGCGCCTATTCCTCCATATGCTTCTGGCCAAGGTATCCCCGTTAATCCTAGTTCAGCCAGTTTATGAAAGATTTCTCTATCAAACCGTTCTTCTTCGTCACGTTCAGCTGCGGTTGGTTCAACCTCTTTTTTGGCAAATTCTGCAACCATTTTTCGCAGCATTTGCTGTTCATCTGACAGTTGAAAGTTCATTACTGTCCCCCCTTAGTTATTAAGTAGATGTTTGGCAATTACGATATGCTGTATTTCACTAGTACCTTCATAAATCTCGGTAATCTTGGCGTCTCTAAATAACCTTTCCACAGGATAATCCTCGGTATAACCATAACCACCATATATTTGCACTGCCTCAATGGCATTTTGAACAGCAGCCTTCGATGCATATAGTTTTGCCATGGAAACTTCCTTCCCACAGTCGTTCCCCTGTTCAACAAGAGAAGCAGCTTGATAAACAAGTAACCTTGCAGCTTCTGATCGAGTTGCCATATCAGCTAATTTAAAGGAGATTCCTTGATTATCTGCAATAGACACACCAAATTGTTTTCGTTCCTTTGCATAATTTGTTGCATATTGCACAGCTGCTTCACCTATACCTAAAGCTTGAGCTGCGATTCCAATTCTTCCAATATTTAAATTATGCATGGCTATGTTAAATCCTTCACCTTCTTTTCCTAGCAGCTGCTCTTGTGGTATTTCGCATTGATCAAATGTTAAAGAAACGGTATTAGATCCATGTAATCCCATCTTTTTTTCTCTTTTCCCAATGCTTAATCCAGGCGTGTCTTTCTCAACGATAAAAGCGCTTATATCCTTCTTTCCATCGCCAGTACGAGCAAAAGTGATATATGTATTTGCTTCTCCACCATTTGTGATAAAAATTTTTGATCCGTTCAATATATACTTGTCTCCATGTCTTACTGCCCTTGTCCTTAAACCACTTGCATCTGAACCAGCACCAGACTCCGTTAATGCAAAAGCACCAATATATTGACCAGATGCTAATTTTGGTAAGTAGTACTGTTTTTGTTTATCAGTCCCAAAATAAAGAATTGGATTTGTTCCCACAGAAGTGTGGACAGATAGTATAACACCAATGGTTGCACTAACTTTTGAAATTTCGTGAATGGTTTGAATATAGGATGTGTAATCCATTCCAGCTCCGCCATATTCTTCTGGGATTGGGATACCCATTAACCCTAAATCCCCCATCTTCTTTAAGACTTCTCGTGGAAATCTATCTTCTGCTTCCATCCGTGGGATTTCTTGAACGATTTCTGTTTCTGCGAAATCTTTTACCATTTTACGTAGCATTTTTTGCTCTTCGGTTACCTGTACCATTAGTATTCCCCCTTTTGTCGATTCATGTTGAATCAGTTATACACATAAAAACCTTTTCCTGACTTTTTCCCAAGCCAACCAGCTTTGACATATTGTCTAAGTAACGGACAAGGGCGATACTTACTATCCGCAAAGCCTTCATGAAGAACTTCCATAATATATAGACATGTATCTAAGCCAATAAAATCTGCAAGCGTAAGTGGCCCCATCGGATGATTCATTCCTAGTTTCATAGATGTATCAATATCCTCTACGGAGGCTATACCTTCATATAATGTATAAATGGCTTCGTTAATCATCGGCATCAAGATTCGGTTGGAAACAAAACCCGGAAAATCATTGACCGCAATTGGTGTTTTACTTAATTTCTTCGCCATATCTTCAATGATTTGGTAGGTTTGATCACTTGTTTGTAAGCCGCGAATAATTTCAACGAGCTTCATTACCGGAACAGGATTCATAAAATGCATACCGATAACCTGCTCCGGTCTGTCTGTTACTGCAGCTATTTCGGTTATTGGTAAGGATGAGGTGTTAGACGCAAGAATCGCATCGGCGGGAGCGATGACGTCTAATTGGCGAAAAATGTTTGTCTTTACCTCCATATTCTCAATAACCGCTTCAATAATTAAATTAGCTTTGGAAGCATCCTGTAGCGTTTCTGATACAGATAAGCGTTGTAGCGTTTCCAATTTTTCTTGCTCTGTTATCCTTTTTTTTAGCACAGACCGATCCAATAGCTTCTGAATCGTCTGCATCCCTCTTTCCAATGCAACAGCATTGTTATCATTCAATTGTACTTTGAGACCTGATTGTGCACACACCTGTGCAATACCTGCTCCCATTTGTCCTGCGCCAACTACCATAACTCGTTTAATTTCCATGTTTTACCTCCTTTAGAATCCCTTTGTATATACGTTTATTGCTATTACTTCGGTACCTCAATCAATATTGCATCCCCTTGGCCACCGCCACTACAAATAGCAGCAATACCTAAACCACCGCCTCTGCGTCTTAATTCGTATATTAACGTTAAGATAATTCTCGCTCCGCTCGCTCCAATTGGATGTCCTAAAGCGACCGCTCCTCCGTTCACATTTACCTTCTCCTTATCAATTCCTGCTATCTTTCCACTTGCTAACGAAACTGCCGCAAAAGCCTCATTGATTTCAAATAAATCAATATCATCCTTTTTATACCCTGTCTTCTCTAGCAGCTTATTAATAACAAGCCCTGGTGTTTTCGGAAAATCTTTCGCAGGAACAGCTATTTCTGTATGCCCTTGGATGATTGCAAGTGGTGTTTTTTCCAGTTCCTCAGCTTTTTCATCTGACATTACCACAAAGGCACAAGCACCATCGTTAACACCAGGAGCATTCCCAGCTGTAATCGTTCCATCCGTGTCAAAGGCAGGTCTTAACGTACTTAATTTTTCTAGACTTGTATCTTTCCGAGGGGCTTCGTCCGTATCAACGATAACTGCATCCCCTTTACGCTGAGGGATTTCTACTGGAATGATTTCTTTAGCAAATTTCCCTTCCTCTATCGCTTTAACTGCACGTTGATGACTTTGGTACGCCCATTCATCCTGCTCTTCTCTAGTCAATTCGTACTCTTGAGCTGTTGAGTTTCCATAAACACCCATATGAACACCCTTAAAGGAACAGGTTAAGCCATCGTGGACCATCATATCGATTACTTTCTTATCACCCATGCGATTACCCCACCGAGCATCAGGAAGAATATACGGGGCATTGCTCATACTCTCCATTCCTCCAGCTACAATTACTTCTTCATCACCTAGCCGAATTAATTGATCAGCTAGTGTTACACTACGTAATCCAGAAGCACATACTTTATTAATGGTTTCTGTTTTTACCTCCCATGGAATACCTGCTTCTCTTGCTGCTTGACGAGATGGTATTTGTCCTTGTCCACCTTGCAAAACATTTCCCATAATCACTTCATGAATATCTGCGCCATTCATATCCGCACGTTTTAATGCTTCTCCAATTGCCTTACCGCCAAGTTGCGATGCCGTTAATGGCTTTAACGCACCTCCAAATTTACCAAAAGGCGTTCTTGCACCTGCGATAATTACTGATTTTCTCATCTTAAAACATCCCTTCTTTTTTTGATTACGCTTTCTTTATGATTGAACGCTCGCTCAAACAATCTTCTAATAAAAAGCTTGGCATAACCTCCAACCAAGACGCGACGTTGCTTTTCATTTATTGGAAAATAGAGGAGGATGGCTCCCCCTCACATTTCTCTGAGTAAACCGTTGCTTTTCCATAAATATAATAAACGTAATATATAACTAGCTGCTTAAGCACTCTTTACCTCTTCTTCTCTAAACACAGATAACGCAAGTATTTCTGCTACATCCATCGTGCTAATATCCTCTTCTACTTCTTTTGCTTTTGTACCATCACTTATCATTGTTAAACAGTATGGACATGCACTAGATATCATGTTTGGCTGTACTGCCATCGCTTGCTCCGTACGTGCTACATTAATTCGGTTACCGGTTGTCTCCTCTGACCACATAAGTCCCCCGCCAGCACCACAGCACATACCATTCTCCTTGCTGCGATTCATCTCTACTAATTCTAATCCTGGAATGGAACGAAGTATTTCTCTAGGAGGATCATACACTCCGTTATATCTTCCTAAATAGCATGAATCATGATAAGTTAGACGCTGATTTATTTCACGTTGTGGTTCAAGCTTTCCATTTAGAACTAAATCATATAGTAATTGCGTATGATGGTATACTTCAGCTTCAAATCCAAAATCAGGGTATTCATTTTTAAAAATATTATAAGCATGTGGATCAATGGTAACGATTTTCTGAACATTATTTTTTGTGAATTCTTTAATGTTCTTCTCAGCAATTTCCTGGAATAAAAACTCATTTCCTATTCTCCGAGCTGTGTCTCCTGAATTGGCCTCTTTATTGCCTAAAATTGCAAAGCTTATACCTGCTTGATTCATTAATTTAGCAAATGCAATAGCAATTTTTTGACTTCTGCTATCATAAGCCCCCATTGAGCTTACCCAAAATAAATATTCAAATTCCTTATCTTCTTTCTTCAACTCTTTTACTGTAGGGATATATACTGCTTCATCCTGCTCTCGCCACTTGATTCGATCTTTTTTAGACAGTCCCCAAGGGTTTCCTTGCCTTTCAATATTCATCACCGCACGTTGGACGTCCTGATCCATTTTCCCTTCCGTCATAACAAGATAGCGGCGCATATCAATAATAGTTCCTACATGTTCATTATTTACCGGACACGCATCCTCACAATTTCGACATGTCGTACACCCTGATAATTCTTCTTCTGTAATAACGTCTCCGATAAGACTTGCGCTTTGAACCGTTGCTGCTGCTTCATTATCTGCACTTGCACTGTTTCCTTGAGTATTTGAAAAAGCATATGCAGGAACCCATGGTGATTTACCAGTAATAGCTGCGCCCTTCTCCGTCAAATGATCACGTACTTTAATCATTATGTCCATTGGTGACAGCATTTTTCCTGAACCAGCTGCAGGGCATACATCTGTACATCTACCACACTCGACACATGCGTAGAAGTCTATCATTTGATGCTGCTCAAAATCTTCTACCTTGCCTACGCCGAAAGAAATCTCTTCTTCGTCTGCTTCTTCATCCATATCAAAATCAAGTTTTTTTAGCTTGCCTGGTACACGCTTACTTAAAAACACATTTACAGGCGCAGCCAATAAGTGAGCATGTTTAGATTGTGGTACATAAACTAAGAAAGTTAGAATTGTAATTGTATGCACCCACCATGCTATATAAAATAGTACCATTGCTACCGTCGGTGTAATCCATCCAAATACTAATGCTATGGAACTAGCAATTGGCTCAGTCCAAGTCGGATCATGTCCATGCCATAGAAGTGCCATTCCATTTCCAAATAACACGGAAATCATTAAAGTCCCAATAAATATTAGCACTAGTCCCGCTTTAAAC
This sequence comes from Virgibacillus sp. M23, assembly GCF_034190895.1. Taxonomy (NCBI): domain Bacteria; kingdom Bacillati; phylum Bacillota; class Bacilli; order Caryophanales; family Bacillaceae; genus Virgibacillus; species Virgibacillus sp. M23. The sequence continues at coordinate 10,378 of NZ_JAWDHA010000092.1, forward strand.
CCTCGCTTCAGTCGGACAAGCTTTTCCATATAACGGCGATAAAATGCCCATGCTACTGCGACAAGAATCATTAATGTAACTAACTCTTGGAAGAATACAAACCCTGGATAGAATATACCGAGTGGTAAGTGATTGTCCGGAGATAGCCCTTTTATAAACATATCAATAGCACCGAATTGGACAAGAATAAACCCATAGAACATCATGACATGAATAATACCGGATTTTTTATCCTTTAATAATTTTGATTGTCCAAACACAATTTTTCCAATTCTTCTGAATCTTTCTTTGAAATCACGATCAAATTCTGATTTTCTGCCTAGCCTAATATAGGCTACTCTAGTTGCCACAACCTTAACGAATAGGTAAATACCATAGATTGTGATTGCTACAAAGGCCAATGCGTTAATAAGCAGAAATGTTTCCATTCATTCGCTCCCCCTAATCATGTAGTAATCTATTATAATGTGAAATTTTCATTGTTACTAACAATGAAAGATTTATAACCACCATGATAGCGATTCCATTTTTCAGAAAAATAACTTCATTTAAAATCTTATGTATCCCTACTATAAAATATGAATGATCATTCAGTCAACCTTTTTTTGCTATAGGCGATTTCACCTTCTGTTTCACTATGCAACAGTATATAGGTTAGAATGCAGGTAGATAGTAATAGATCAATGCTATCTTAATTATTCCAAATAAACATACTATTCACAAGTATCAACTCCAATAAATCAAAATCTCCTCTTTGCTTCCGCGGAAGTTGGAATGTTGCCCACGTAATGCGAAGTGTATATCCCCTGCAGGGTCAGGATTGCTGTATAGAGTAAAGCTTCAATCATTTGGGGTATTACTGCCAGCTATATGTGGGATAAAGAATTAAGAAATCGCTCAGTCCTTATCACTAAATGCTCAGATTTACGCTTCCTCTAGTAGCTATTATGGAATAATAGCTACTGCTTGACCACCACTCCGGCTGCCCACTTCCCTTTCCGTGGGGTTTGTCCTTCAGCT
>NZ_JAWDHA010000093.1:0-11273 GCF_034190895.1 Virgibacillus sp. M23
CGGCTATGGGCCGTGCCCGCGGAAAGCGAAGTAATTAGTCGGAGCATTGCCAATATACATCAAACATTTCAAAATAACTACTTGGCTTAACGCAGTCATTGCACTGATTTTATACTTTCTTAACTTATAAAAAAATAAAAGATTCTTTTAGAATACAGGCAGAAAGTCCTTTCACCGGGGCTTTAATACCGAATCTGATAACTGAGGCTTTCAGTCGTAAAGCAAGCTACGAGTTCACACGGATGGTTTTGATTGTTAGACCTAAGCTTCCAATTCTGAGATCGTATCTTTTATGAATCGTTCACAGATGTTACTAAAAATTCTGTGGATATTGCTGTATAATAAATGTAAGCGTAATACATGACAGGTGGTGACTGAATGAAGCATACGAAAAAACATTATCTACAAACACGAGAGACAAGTGATGAAACGATAATCATTGAAGGACCACTGACAGCTGCAGAACTGAAGGAGTATAAGTTCCATCATGATTTAACTGCATTTCGACCTGCGACGAAACAATTCGAAGCAATCATGCAAATCGCTTCCTTTCCTGAGGGGAGAATTATTGTTGCAAGAACAAAAGATACAATCATTGGCTACGTAACCTATCTACATCCCGACCCTTTAGAAAGGTGGTCTAAATTTGCAATGGATGATTTGATCGAACTAGGAGCTATTGAAGTAATACCAGACTTTCGTGGTGCGAAAATTGCTTCAGGCTTGTTAGAAGTTTCAATGATGGATACGTATATGGAGAATTATATCATTATTTCCACAGAGTATTACTGGCACTGGGACTTAGATGGTACAAAATTAAGTATCTGGGATTATCGTAAGGTCATGGAGAAAATGATGGCTGCTGGTGGACTTCTACCTGCACCTACAGATGATCCAGAAATTATTTCGCACCCTGCTAACTGTTTAATGGTACGAATAGGAAAAAATGTCTCAGAGGAATCTATTAAAAAATTTGACACGTTACGTTTTCTACAGCGACATCACTATCGAAATATGCGGGAGGGTCTTTAACATGCTGGTGGAAGAAATCATGAAGACGGAAGTAATCGCATTACCACCAACTGCTACAATAAAAGAAGCCTTACACCTACTACACAAACATAAAATAAGGCATATACCAATTGTAGATTCAACTAAAGAAGTTATAGGTATTGTATCGGATCGTGATGTGCGAGATGCTAGTCCATCTATTTTTGAAAAAGAATCCGAAGCCTGTGAATTAGATCATGAAATTCAAACGATTATGAGTCAGCCAGTTATAACCATTCATCCATTGGACTTTGTAGAAGAAATAGCAAAGATTTTCTATGAACAAGAAATTGCTTGTCTTCCTGTTGTTCGCAAAAACAATAAGCTGGTTGGTATCATCACTGAAAAAGACATGCTATATACAATGATTCAATTAACGGGGACACATGTACAAAGTTCGCACATAGAAGTTAAAGTTCCACATCGTCCGGGAATTCTTCCCGAAGTCACTTCCATCTTTGGTAAACGAAAAACCAATATCATTTCAGTACTTGTCTACCCATTTAAAGATAATCCAAACTACAAGATATTAGTATTCCGTATTCAAACAATGAATCCACTTCCTGTTATACAAGATCTCCGTAATGCAGGCTATGAACTGTTATGGCCAAATAATATTGCGGGGGAAAATCGATGACATGTCATGCTAAATTCATCTTTTCTGATTCCTTTTTAAATTATCACTTTAATGAAGATCACCCATTTAATCAAAAACGGATCTTGTTAACCAAGGAGTTATTGGAGAGCAAAGAACTGCTTTCTAGTAAGGATTTATTATCACCAAGGCAAGCAACAGACGAAGAACTAATGCTATTTCATGACCATGCTTATGTTGAAGCTGTTAAGCAAGCTAGTACAGGGTTGTTAGCAGATGAAGATGCAGTAGAATTTGGATTAGATACTGAGGATACACCTATTTTTCAAAATATGCATGATGCATCTGCCAGTTTGGTCGGCGGTACCCTTTCAGCAGTGGATGCAGTATTAACTGGTCAAGCGTCTCATGCGCTTAATCTTGGTGGCGGGTTACACCATGGTTTTAAAAGGAAAGCTGCTGGATTTTGCATATACAATGATGGTGCAGTAGCGATCCGTTATATTCGGGAAAAATATAACTTACGTGTTTTATATGTTGACACAGATGCACATCATGGTGATGGCGTCCAATGGGGTTTTTATGATGATCCAAATGTATGCACCTTTTCTATTCATGAAACTGGTCGCTATCTATTCCCTGGTACTGGAAATGTAAATGAACGTGGAATTAAAAGCGGACATGGATATGCATTCAATTTACCTATTGATGCTTTTACGGAAGACGACTCGTTTTTACACGTTTATACTTCTGCATTAAGAGAAATTACGGCCTTTTTTAAACCAGATGTTATTGTAACTCAAAATGGAGCGGACGCCCATTGCTATGATCCTCTGACACATCTTTGCGCGACCATGTCGATATATGAAAAGATACCAGCGCTAGCTCATGAGTTAGCCCATCAATATTGTAATGGGAAATGGATTGCGCTTGGTGGTGGTGGCTATGATATTTGGCGAGTAGTTCCACGTGCGTGGGGACAAATATGGAATATCATGAAACATAATCAACTAGCAACAGGGGCACTCCCGGAGAAATGGAAAAACAAATGGCAGAAATATTCGAAAACACCTCTGCCAGATTACTGGTCAGATTCAGCCAATATCGTACCGCATATACCTAGAAAACAGGAAATATCAGAGAAAAATAACAATACATTACTGCAGTTATTAAAATATACGAAAAAAATCGAAATGTAGGAACAAAAGCGTAAGCTCCCGAATAGAAACGTAGCGACGATTCAACGGAGATAAAGGACTCACGGTGTGCTTGCGAGCCGATAATGACTTAGATTAGGGCGATTTGTGAACTCCCCTAGTTTCCGGGCGCTGGAGCTGGAAGCTGCCCAACAAGCGCCTATTGTTTATCCACATGGGCTAATTTTATAATTTCCTAGACTATTAATAAAGGAGATAACCATTATTGGTTATCTCCTTCAACTGGGCTTTGATTTCTTTCCAAAATCACTATTTCTACACGCCTATTTTTACTCCAATTAACTGCTGAAGTATTAGGCGCTATAGGCTGTGTATCCGCATAACCTACTGATGAAAATCGGGATCTATCAAAGTCATTTTGCTGCAATAAATAACGAATGACACTGCTTGCTCTTGCTCCTGAAAGCTCCCAATTCGAAGGATAACGATAGTTAGAAATTGGTCGACTATCTGTATGTCCCTCAACATGTACATGATTCGGTAGATTTTTGAGTAACGAACCTATTTTGTTTAAAAATGGTTTCCCAGAATTTAGGATAACCGCCTCACCAGAGTCAAACAATATACTCTCCTGTAGTACAAGCTCAACCCCCTGCTTTGTTCTATTAGCAGAAATTACTTTATTCAAGTCATTTTTATCTAAGTAAGCTTCTACTTCCTTCATTAAATCATCTAATGATTGTTCATTTTTATCCGTTTGTTTATCTCGATCGTTTGTGTTCGGCATCTGCGTAGGTGTGTCAAATTCATTAGACTGTTCTCCACTTTCTTCATTACTTGTATTTTCCGTTGGATTGTCCATAGGAACAGGTGAAGGATAAAAATCGAAAATCATTCGATTACGAAATGAATCTGAAATTGCCTCAAATTTCACTAAATCAATTTGCGACATGGAAAACAAAAGAATAAAAAATACTAAAATAAGCGTAACCATATCCGAATAAGTAACCATCCACTTTGGCGCACCATTCTTATTTGATCGTCTTATTTGCCTACGCTTCATGAATACTCTCCTCCACGAATTTAGCAGAATCGTCACTTTCTTGTTTTGCTTTTGATTCGTTGGATAGGAAGGCACTTAATTTTTCTTCCAGTATTCTTGGGTTCTGTCCGGATTGAACACCGATTACACCTTCAATAATGATCTGTTTGAGAAATACTTCTTCTTCCGTTTTACTCTCGAGCTTACTTGCCATGGGTATGAAAACCAAATTTGAAAGAACTGTACCATACAGCGTTGTTAACAACGCCACTGCCATACTCGGCCCTAATGTTGAAGGATCTTGTAAATTATTGAGCATGAGCACCAGTCCAACAAGTGTTCCTATCATTCCCCAAGCTGGTGCGTATTCTCCTGCCTTTTCTATTAAGGATCTGCCTCTATAATGACGATCTTCTACGGCAGTAATCTCAGCGTCCATTATATCTTTAATTACTTCCGGCTCAATACCATCTACAGCTAAGAGAATACCCTTCTTAATAAAAGGATCTTCTACTTCCTCTAGTTCGTTTTCCAGTGCCAATATTCCTTCTCTTCTAGCTCTTTCTGATAAACGAACAAATAATCCAATCAATTCAGGTAAGCGTTGGTCATTCTTATGAAATGCTTCACTTAAGACCTTTCTTGTTAATTTAATTTGTTCCATTTTAAAATTAATCAACATGGAGGCAACTAGTCCTCCGATAACGATAAAAATGGAGGAAATATCCATAAAAATAGATGCCCCACTTGTACCGCTTTTGGAAACAATGGCCAGCATAATCATAATAAAACCTAATGTAATGCCGATAGGAGTTAATATATCACGTTTTCTCATATTCTCTCTCCTCAGATAGCTGTTGATTGAGGATGTTCAAAATTGGAAGTGGCATCGCGTTTTAACCCCTGATAAAGCTTAGTCCACGTGTCTAATCCATCCAATTCCAACATTTGAACATGCATCTTTCATCTCTATTTAGTATATCGGCATCTTTTATTATTTTGTTGAGCTTCTTTTTTCAATCCGGTGCGGTAAAACGACTTTTTTATCTTGTACTTCTTCTTTATTCATATATTTTGTTAAGAGTCTCATTGCCACAGCACCAATATCATACATTGGCTGAACAATCGTTGATAACGTTGGTCTTACCATTGTCGCCAAACGAGTATTGTCAAATCCAAACACTTCTATATCTTCTGGAACACGATAGCCTTTATCTTGCGCGCCATGGATAACGCCTAAAGCCATTTCATCCGAAGCCACAAAAATAGCGGTTGGTTTTTGATCTTGCTCTAACAACTGGTGCACCGCTTCAATTCCTGAGCTATACGAATAATCTCCTTTAATAACCAGTGATTCATTTACGGAATGCGAAGCTTCATTTAATGCTCGGGCGTAGCCTTTATATTTCAACTGATTGATATGCGTATCTTCTAGTCCAGAAACAAACGCAGGTATATCGTTACCTTGCTCTATTAGGAATTTAGTTGCCTCATATGCAGCTTCTTCATAGTCTATATTTACAGAAGGAATTTCATGGTTATCATCATATGTAGCAGCTAACACTACTGGTACAGATGAACTCTTAAACTGTTGAACATGTTCCTCCGTAATATTTCCACCCATAAAAATAATCCCATCTACTTGCTTTTCTAGCATGGTATTTATTAATTGTAACTCTTTGTCTTTATTTTGATCCGAATTACTTAAAATCATATTGTATTTATACATTGTTGCAATGTCTTCAATACCTCGGGCTAATTCTGCGAAGAAAATACTGGATATATCAGGTATAATCGCACCGACAGTTGTTGTTTTCTTACTTGCTAGCCCTCTAGCCACTGCATTGGGACGATATCCTAATCTTTCAATTGTTGCTAATACCTTTTTACGAGTTGTTGGTTTTACATTTGGATTCCCGTTTACGACACGAGAAACTGTAGCCATGGATACATTTGCTTCTCTTGCTACATCATATATTGTAATGTTCATTTTCTTTTTACCTCCTAATATATAGATATCGTTCTCTATTTTCTATATCATACTCTACTATGAAACATTTTTCAAAGCAAAAAAGGCTGATGCATCACAATGGACCATCAACCTCTCTATTTCAGAACATTAAAATGAAACAAAACTTTATTTCATCCGATTAGACATATCCTTAACTTCTTCCATAAAACGATTAAATGTTGGAATATCCATCTGTTGTGCTGAATCTGAAAGGGCAACAGCAGGATCCGGATGAACTTCTGCCATAACACCATCAGCGCCAATTGCAATCGCTGCTTTCGCTGTAGGTAATAGCAGATCTCTTCTACCAGTGGAATGTGTGACATCAACCATAACCGGCAAATGCGTTTCCTGTTTTAATACTGGAACTGCAGAGATATCTAACGTGTTACGTGTCGCTTTTTCATACGTCCGAATTCCTCGTTCACATAAAATGATATTTCCGTTGCCTCGTGAAATGATGTATTCTGCTGCGTTGATAAATTCAGAAATGGTGGCTGAAAGACCACGTTTTAAAAGTACGGGCTTATCCACGTCACCGGCTGCCTTTAACAATTCAAAATTCTGCATGTTTCTAGCACCAATTTGAATTACATCAACATAATCCATTGCCTGCTCAATATGTGCGGGGTTTACAATTTCGCTAACAACAGCTAACCCATACTCATCTGCTGCTCTTTTGAGTAATTGTAAGCCTTCAACACCAAGACCTTGGAAATCATATGGAGACGTTCTTGGTTTAAATGCTCCCCCACGCAGTAGCCTTACTCCATTCTCTTTTACAGCTTTGGCTACACGAGCAACTTGTTCATATCCCTCAACGGCACATGGTCCCATTACAAAATGAATAGAACCGTCTCCAATTGAAGCACCATTGATATCTATGACCGTATTTTCCGGCTTCTTTTTTCTAGATACAAGTAATGCTTTACGGTGATCATCCTCTTGTAGTTCCAAGCTAGCTTTGAAAATTTCCTTAAAGATATGCTCAATGGTTGCGTTCTCGAACGGACCATCATTAATTGAAGTAATTTTATCTAACATATCTCTTTCTCGCACAGGGTCAAATCGCTTAATACTCTGTTTTGCTTTTATTTCCCCGATTTGTTGAACAAGTGTAGCACGTTCATTTATTAACTTTAAAATCTCCTGGTTCACATGATCCAGTTGATCTCTAACCTGATCTAACTCACTCATATTATGTTCCCCCTATGCCTCTTGTTTTTAATAATTAGTGACAATTATAGCTAAAAATTTTTTCTTTGTCGATAAAAAGTTTATAATTGATTCATATTATCTGTTTGAAAGGATTATTGCTTATGAAGGATCGGATTTTTGCACTGGATATTGGGACACGCTCTGTAACTGGAATCATACTAGAAAAGCGTGACCAAACCTATCATATGTTGGATTATTATATGATGGAACATAAAGAACGGTCGATGAGAGATGGACAAATACATAATGTTGTGGCTGTTTCTGAAACAATTATAGAAGTAAAAAATAAATTGGAGTCATCTCACGGCTCGCTTAGCAAGGTGTGTGTTGCTGCTGCTGGAAGAGCATTAATGACTACACAAGCAACTGCTTCTAAATCATTACAGGATACACCGATCACTAGCGAAGAAACAATTAAACACCTAGAATTAAGCGCTGTCCAAATGGCACAATTGAACTTGCAAAAACTACAGCAAGATGCTGATTTATCCTCTTATTATTGCGTTGGCTATTCCGTGTTGCATTATCGTATAGATCAGCAGCAAATTGGTTCACTAATTGATCAGCGAGGTACAGAAGCTTCTGTCGAAATTATCGCTACGTTTTTACCTAAAGTTGTTGTTGAATCATTATTAGCAGCCTTAGGAAGAGCTAACTTAGAAATGGAAGCTCTTACCTTAGAACCTATTGCAGCTATACATGTGCTTATTCCAGAGTCTATGAGAAGATTAAATGTTGTGCTAGTTGATATTGGAGCTGGTACTAGTGATATAGCTATAACGGATAAAGGGACAGTAGTTGCATATGGAATGGTTCCAATTGCGGGTGATGAAATTACGGAAGCAATAAGCGATCAATACTTATTAGATTTTCCATCTGCAGAAAAAGCAAAACGTATGATTGTCGATAATGGTGAAGCTATTGTAGAGGACATTCTAGGATTTGAAGCGACAATTACACCCAACATGATAGAAAACGATATTACGGATGCAATTGATAACTTGGCCACGCAAATATCGAATGAAATTATCAATTTAAATTCACACTCGCCAAAGGCCGTAATGCTTGTTGGTGGAGGAAGTCTAACACCAGGAATAACCAATTCAATAGCTAGTAAATTAAATCTACCGATAAATCGAGTAGCTGTACGGGGAATTGATGCAATTAACCAATTAGAAAAAACCAATAAATTACCTACAGGACCTGATTTTGTCACTCCAATTGGTATAGGAATTGCGGCCAAACAAAATCCTGTCCACTATGTCAGTGTTACAGTTAACGGTAATACGATAAGATTATTTGAAATGAAAGAATTAACAGTGGGAGATTGTCTTATTCAATCCAGTATAGATATTCAAAAATGGTATGGAAAACCAGGTATAGCCTCGATTATAACTATAAATAACAAAGAAGTTACGTTACCTGGTGAAATTGGTGAACCACCGAGTATCCAATTAAACGATACCAATGCTTCTGTGAATAGTAAGATTCATAATGGTGATATCATAACAATTGAAAAAGGCCGTGATGGAAAGCATGCTCAAGTAACAATTCAGGAACTTCTTGGAGATATACCACCTTTAATGATTTATTATAACGGAGCAAAATATCACATATATCCTCAGTTTGAGGTGAATAACGTACCAGTAACGAAAGAATATAGTATACAAGATCGAGATAATCTTACATGGAGACAACCGAACAGCTTAGAAGCTGTTTTAAATCAAGTATCTTCTGATAAAGTAGGAAAAGATGAACCATTTATCGTCTATGTAAATGAAGAACCAATCCACATTACAAAGGGCGAACCACAAATAGCTCTTAACGGCAAGCCTGCTACAATGGATCATCGTCTTAAGCAAGGAGATCGATTACAGCTATTACTAGCTGAACAGCCAACTGTAAAAGATGTACTGAACCAGTTAAATAAACCATTAACACATAGGATTATGGTTTCGTTTAATAATGAGTCAGTAGAACTTGCTCAACCTCTATATGTAATTAAAAAAGGGGATAGCATACTTGATGAGGATACACCATTAAAAAAGCATGATCGATTAAAAGTTTACGAACAAGAGCAGCAGCCATTTATCTATCAGGACATTTTTCGTTATGTAGATTTAGACCTCACGAACGCCAACGGCAAATTCTCTATATATCAAAATAATGCACCATCTAGCTTTCATTCAACGATTAAGCATGGTGATCATTTACAAATCATTTGGGAATAATACACGGCTTAGTTAGAACAAAAGCGCAAGCCTCCGAATAGAAACGTAGCGACTTTAGCGAGTAAGGAATCACGATGAGTTTGCGAGCCGATGATGACTTAGATTAGAGCGATCGTGAAGTCGCATCGTTTCTGGGCGCTGGGGCTAGACAGACTCAACACGCCCATATTTATCGAGCTAATTTTTATAATTTCCTATACTAATAAAAAGGACTCCACGCAGAATAAAATGGTGTCCTTTTTATTTATGTTCTTTTCATTACTAAGCCTTATTTTGCTAATAGATATTCCTGATAAAAGAACAGACTAAGACATAGCTAAATAAGCGATGAAAATAATGAGAAAACCAAATCCAATAATATAGGCTAAGAAAGCCGGGTTAAGTAATACCGGATGTTTTCTTGTTGCTTTAAATTCAGTATCATACTCACTATTTCTTTCCTCAATATCTTTGCCGACTTTAATTGTAAAAAATAATGCAATAACTACAAGCACTGCACCTAATACGATTAATAGAAGCATGTAAATACCGCCTTTTTTCTTATGTTTTGAAGAAAGACGAGTCCTTATACATTGCATTTTTTTATAAATAAAAAGGGCTGCCCTTAAAGACAGCTCTGTTCTCATAAGACATACCTTTTTATTCGTTACTTCTGTTTTTCTAATTCTTCTGCAGCGTCTTCTATTGCCTCTGCAACTTCTTCTGCTGCTTCTAGTGCCTTATCTTCTTTACTTCTTTTTTCTTGTAATTTAGCCTGTACACTCTTGGTAATTTCCTTTGTTTTCTGTGATGCATTCTTCGTAATTTGAGCTGTTGAATCCATCGCTTTTTTCTTTAGCTCTGAACCAGTTGTATAGGCTTTATCTTTCCAATCTGAACTTTTTTCTTGCGCAACGTCTTTCCAAACATATGCGCGGTCCTTTACTTGATGAGCACCCTGATTAATATCACCTCGTAATTCTTTACCAGATTTTGGAGCCAATAGTAAAGCTGTAACTGCTCCAACAATTCCTCCGATAAAAGTACCCAATAAAAAGTCCTTACTATTCATATTGTTATCTGCCATGTAATTTTCCTCCTATATTTATTTATTTTTTTTCTTCCATAAATCCATAAGAACTGTTCCCCATTTAATGGCCTGAGAGGCTTTTTCAGGATTTTTACTAGCAGTTCGAGAAATACTGTTAGAAAGTTGTCTTAAAGACTGATTGAAATCTTTAACAGTTTCCCCAATACCTTTTGCACCATCAAATAATCCATTCATTTTTGCCGATTTTTGATTAAGGTCATCTGCGAGCTTGTTCGTTTTATTTAATAATTGGGTTGTTTCTTCGGTTATACCCTTCATTTGCTTATCTAAACCTTCTAATGTACCAGCCACATGACTTAACGTTTCCCTGGCTGCTTTTAACGTAATAATTACATAAACAACTAAGACAACAAAAGCTATTGCTGCTATAAACGCTGCTATATATCCGAGAACTTCCACTATGTCCACTCCTTCTACTATCACTATGTATTGTAATATTTTCAATATGTGTATATATCCAGAGAATAGATTTACTAATAAACCTATTTCTACTGATCTCTACTTGTAAAGTATAGCAAAAAATGGCTATAAATAAAAATACCCTTATATATTTCAACTAAAACCTATTGTTCTCTGTCTGATCTAGTCATTTAATGTCCTTATAATATTAATTCGACAACCTTGTATAATTTCCTTTATTTTTATTAGTAATTACAAAAAGTAAAAATTCACAGGTGGGGTTTTACTGCCAGTTATATGTCGGATAAAAAATAGCCTAATAAGATTAGAACTACAGCGATTAAAGAAGTTACTAAGAAAAACTGAGCAAAATTCGCTCAGTCCTTATCACTAAATGCTCAGATTTACGCTTCCTCTAGTAGCTATTATGGAATAATAGCTACTGCTTGCTTGACCACCACTCCGGCTGCCCACTTCCCT
>NZ_JAWDHA010000094.1:0-9859 GCF_034190895.1 Virgibacillus sp. M23
TTAGTTGAGGCCGTGCCCGCCGAAAGCGAAGTAATTAGTCGGAGCATTGCCAATATACATCAAACATTTCAAAATAACTACTTGGCTTAACGCAGTCATTGCACTGATTTTATACTTTCTTAACTTAGCACAAAAGCGCAAGCGCCCGATTAGAAACGTAGCGACTGTCAACGGAGATAAAGGAAGCACGATGAGCTTGCGAGCCGATGATGACTTAGATTAGGGCGATTCGTGAAGTCGCCTCGTTTCTGGGCGCTGGAGCTAAACGCAGCTCAACACTCCCATATTTAACCACATGGGCAAATTTTATAATTTCCTAAACAATAAGCAAAAACACCAAAAGTAATCCATCTACTTTCGGTGCCTTCATCCTTTAGCCTAGTTTATTTTTCTTTGCTGCTTTCTCTCGTTCATTTTTATTTAAGATTTTTTTACGTAATCTAACCGACTCAGGTGTTACTTCACAATATTCATCATCATTTAAATACTCAATAGCTTCTTCTAGAGACATATCACGAGTTTTTCTAATGGTTGCGGTTTGGTCTTTTGTAGCAGAACGCACATTTGTTAAGTGCTTTTCTTTGGTAATATTTACAGTTAAATCATTGTCACGATTATGTTCACCAACAATCATACCAGCATAAACTTCTGTTCCTGGATTAACAAAAATAACGCCACGATCTTCTAATTGCATAATCCCATAAGTAGATGCTTTACCATTCTCAAGAGCAACAAGTACTCCTTCTCTTCTACCACCAACTTGACCTTTAATCACGGGTTCATAATCATCAAAGGTATGGTTTAGAATTCCATAACCACGTGTTTGTGACATAAATTCAGTAGAGTAGCCTAATAACCCACGAGATGGAACCTTAAATTCTAACCGAACTTGTCCATTCCCTTGGTTTACCATATCAAGCATTTCACCTTTTCTTGCACCAAGTGATTCCATAATTGCACCCGTATATTCTTCTGGAACATCAACCTGTACACGTTCTACTGGCTCACACGGAACGCCATCAATTTCTTTAATGATTACCTGTGGTTTAGACAACTGTAATTCATAGCCTTCCCGCCGCATGTTCTCAATTAGAATGGATAAGTGGAGTTCACCACGACCAGAAACAACCCAAGCATCTGGAGAGTCTGTCGGTTCAACTCGTAAACTGACATCTGTCTCTAATTGCTTCATCAAGCGCTCTTCTATCCTACGTGAAGTGATATATTTGCCTTCCCTACCAGCAAATGGACTATTATTAACAAGGAAAGTCATTTGTAGTGTTGGCTCATCAATTCGTAGCCAAGGTAATGCTTCCGGATGATCCTGCGGACATATCGTTTCACCAACATTAATGTCCTCCATACCTGCTACTGCAACTATATCGCCTGCTACTGCTTCTTGAATTTCTATTCGTTTTAAGCCAATAAATCCAAACAGTTTAGTAATGCGGAATGATTTTTGAGTACCATCCTTTTTAAGGACAACCACTTGCTGACCAACACTTATTTTTCCTCTAACTACTCTACCGACTCCAATTCTTCCAACGTAATCATTATAGTCAAGTAACGTAATTTGGAACTGTAGTGGATCTTCACGATTATCTACTGGTGCTGGAATATGCTCAAGAATAGTCGTAAATACTGGATCCATTGTTTCCTCTTGTTCCTCAGGTTCAAGACCCGAGGTACCATTTAATGCAGAAGCATATACAACAGGAAATTCTAATTGCTCATCATCTGCACCTAATTCAATAAATAAATCAAGCACTTCATCAATTACTTCATGTGGGCGTGCATTAGGACGATCAATTTTATTAAGCACAACAATTGGTGTTAGTTTTTGTTCTAATGCTTTCTTCAACACAAATCGTGTTTGTGGCATTGTCCCTTCATAAGCATCAACAACTAATGCAACTCCATCCACCATCTTCATAATACGTTCTACTTCTCCACCAAAATCTGCGTGCCCTGGTGTATCTAGAATGTTGATGGCTGTATCTTTATATTTAATCGCTGTATTCTTTGCCAAAATTGTAATCCCACGTTCTCTTTCAATATCACCGGAATCCATAGCACGTTCATTGACCTGTTCATTTTCACGGAAAGTCCCAGAATATTTTAAAAGCTGATCAACTAATGTTGTTTTACCATGGTCTACATGGGCAATAATAGCGATGTTGCGAATATCTTTTCTTAATTGCATACGTACGCTCCTCTATTCTTTACGAGATGATTCAAACCATTCAATTATAACACAATAACCAGCATAGAGTAAAAGTTTTAAAAATAATCAACCGGTAAAAACAATTTTAAATTTTGCTCCTCCTAATTCGGAACGCGCAACCGTAATTTTCCCTCCTGATTGCTCTATAATAGCACGGGCTATTGCTAGACCCAGTCCAGTTTCGCCACCTTTACCTTTTACAAATCGATGAAAAATATGCGGTATTAATTCTTCTGGTACTCCATCCCCGTCATCTTCAATCATAATTACAACCTTCTTATTTTGTTTTGTAATAGTAAGCCGAACTAACGATTTCGAATGACGAATCCCATTAAATGCCAGATTTACTAAAGCACGTAATAGTTTCTCTCCATCTGCATACAATTCTGGAGAACCATCGATGGCATGTTCTAATTCAATTCCTTTTTCACTTACTAATGGTAATGCTCTATCAACTACCTGCTCCATAATTTGTGATAGTTGGAGTTTCTCAGGATTATAAACATCTGGTTCACTGTCTAGTTTAGCAAGCAAAATCATTTCATTAATGATCTTTTTCAACCGGTTTACTTCAGAAACCATAACTTCTAGACCTTTCGCTTCCTCTTTCTCATCAAAAATTTTATCTCTAATGCCTTCTGCATATCCCTGTATTGTCATTAATGGTGTTTTGAGCTCATGACTCGCATTTTGGAAAAAGGTTTGCTGTGAATTAATGTATCGTTGTAATTCGTTTGCCATTTCATACACGCTTTGTTCCACTTCCTTGATTTCTCCTGTTGCATTAATTCGATCCATCGAATCAAATTGTCGCTTTTCGATTTTCTTCAGTTGTCGTTTTAATTGGGAGAGCGGTGTTACTAATTTACGTGTGAAGAAATAACTGATGATCGTTGCAGCAACTCCACCAATCAAAAATACAATTAACAACCGAAATATAAAATTCTGTTGAACTACCTCAATATCACTTAATGGTGTTAGCAAGATTAATTCTAATCCAGTACTTTCCGGTACAAGCAGAATACGAGAAGTTACATACTTGTCATTTTTATATTCCCATAATGATTTACTTGTATCTGCAAAATCATTGGATTTAAAGAATTCAGTTGCTACACTATTGGATAGCGTAGAATAAAAAACTGCATTCTGATTGCGGTCATAAAGAAAAAGTTGTAAATCCTGATCCTGAAGGAAGCTATTTAAGTTTTGAATATCGGGTCTTCCATATTGCTCATTTAATACTTCAATAAGAAGGTCACCTTTTTGTTTTAATTGTCGTTGCTCGTCTTGGATAAGCATATCTAAAATTAATGAATAAATGAAATAGCCTGTAACTGTCATTACTACGAGTAATAAGGCAGTAAAGGCAGCATTCAATTGGGATTGTAGCTTCATTCTGCTTCTCCCTCATAGCGAAGTCGATAACCGTATCCCCAAACAGTCTCCAATGGCAAATCAGGTAGTTTTTTTCGAATTCGTTTAACAAGGTCATCGACCGCACGATCACTACCAAAATAATTATTTCCCCAAATTTTAATTAACAGTTCCTCTCGTGAAAATGCCCTATTTACATTCTCCGCTAGGATTAGCAACATATCAAATTCTTTTGTCGTAACTTCAAATTCATCCGTATTAAAAAATATTCGTCGTTCATTTTTATCAATCACCAAATGATCTACAGTTATTTTCTCCTGCGTCATATCTTTTTGTTCTTGTACGATGACAGATCGTTTAAATAATCGCTTAACTCTAGCTACAAGCTCCCTTGGACTGAATGGCTTTGTTAAATAATCATCACCACCAAGTTCTAATCCAAGAATTTTATCAATTTCCTCATCTTTCGCAGAGATAATAATAATTGGTACTTCACTTTCATTACGTATCTTTTTGCAAAACTCGTAACCATCCATACCAGGAAGCATAATATCTAGGATCCACATATCTGGTGGTTCATTCATCCAAATCTCCCAAGCATCTTCTGCTGTTTCCGATAAGGTTACGTTAAATCCTTCTTTCTTAAGATAAGCAGAAACGATATTTTGAATATTTGGGTCATCTTCAACGATGCCAATATGATAGTTCATGTTTTGCCACCTTTTCCCGAAATTAATTACTTCTATTTTCACATAAATCCTGCATGATGAACACTTAAATGTTTTTACACATTTTTTCCACATTTATACCAAATGAATCCCAAACTGCTTGGCTACAATAAATGTATCAATGGTAACTTCATTCATACGCAGCATGACTGCGTGAGGAAGTGACCGTTTACTTATATTCAGGCTAAGGGACAGTATTTATAAGCGTCTCCCCTACTCCCCTCGACGTTTGTAGATGCTTGTCTCGATAGCCTGTGTTTAAAATTTGTCATAAAGGGTGAGCTAAAATGGATTATAAAGACGAAAATCAGAACAAAGATTTTAGTGGTTACTCTAATGAGCAGGAATCTATTGACGAACAGCCATTATCAGATAATCAACATATACGGGAT
This sequence comes from Virgibacillus sp. M23, assembly GCF_034190895.1. NCBI lineage: Bacteria > Bacillati > Bacillota > Bacilli > Caryophanales > Bacillaceae > Virgibacillus > Virgibacillus sp. M23. The sequence goes on from NZ_JAWDHA010000094.1 coordinate 4,719, forward strand.
GAATCCCAAAATAATGCAGATACCGGTACTACCGAAACATATATAGCCTCCAAGGAACGCAATAAACCTCCTAAAAATAAATCTGCGCTACACTTTATCCTTGGAGGACTGTCAGGTGGTATCGTATCTGTAGTGCTCATAGTAGCATTAGTATTAACCAATGTAATCCCATTAAATCAACAAGGTAATAATGGCAACACTGCTTCCGATAATGGGAACAAAACAGCTGACGTTATAAAAACACTTGCCTCCGATGATGCAAATGTTGCTACTAATATTGAAGAGACATCACAAGCTGTGGTAGGAGTAATCAATATGCAACAGCAAAGCGTTTGGACAGAAAGCCAAGAAGCCGGAACTGGATCAGGAATTATTTATAAAAAGGAAAACGGCAAGGCATATATTATCACTAATCAACATGTGGTTGCAGGAGCTAAGGAAGTAGAGATAGCACTTAATTATGAAGAAGAACGCCTTAATGCTACCGTATTAGGTACGGATGAACTAACTGATTTAGCTGTCTTGGAGGTAGATGGAGATAAAATTACAACTGTTGCAAATATGGGATCATCAAAAGATTTAAAGGTTGGAGAAACTGTAATGGCTATTGGTAACCCTCTTGGTATGGAGTTTGCCAATACAGTTACAAAAGGTGTCGTAAGTGGATTAAATCGTTCGATCGATATTGACACTAATGGTGATCGACAACCAGATTGGGTAACCGAGGTTATTCAAACAGACGCGGCAATTAATCCAGGAAATAGTGGCGGAGCATTAGTAAATGAAAATGGTGCGGTCATCGGAATAAATTCCATGAAAATTGCCCGTCAAGAAGTGGAAGGTATCGGTTTTGCGATTCCAGTAGATACAGCACTACCAATTTTGGAGCAATTAGAGAAAGATGGCGAAATTAAACGACCTTTAATAGGAATAAGTACAGCTGCTCTTAGTCAGGTACCACCGCAATATCGCAGTGAAATTGCATTACCTGAGGATGTAAAAGGTGGAATGGTAGTAGCAGATGTGCAAAATGGCTCCGCAGCAGACAAAGCTGGGCTACAACAATTTGACGTCATTACAAAAATTAATGGAAACGAAATTACTTCGATACTAGAGTTACGTCAATTTTTGTATTCAGATGCAACAGTTGGAGAAAAAGTTGAAATAGAGTATTATCGCGGCGGAAAAAAACAAACCGTAGAATTAACCTTACAAGCGCAAGAAAATAATACAGAAAACGCAACAAACCAATAAGTATTCAAACAAACGCTTGATGAACATACCTAGACTGTCGAGAAATGCTCTTCTCGGCAGTTTTTTATTATGGGAAAGAAAGATTACGCTTAGCCCATCGTTCACATTAAGGGCGCTATACTGTTTATATCGCTATGCTTCACCCGAGCATACAGAGAAAAAACGATATTATCCATTGAAGCAAGAAGTTAATTTCACTTATAATGAAAAAATAGTAATGAAAAAACAAGGAATATTACTAATTATGTCGAAGTTAGTTCTGGAAGAGTTATACTGCATACAAATACATATAAAGGAGTGATTAATTATGCTATGTCCAAGTTGTGGACAAGAAACAGAGAAAGGAAAGTTTTGTACCAACTGTGGTGCTCTCTTAGCAGATGAGCCAGCAGCATCTGCGGAGCCAGAGGAAAATAAAGAACAGGAAATCCATCATGAGCAGGCTCATTCAGGTGCATCACAAAAGAAGGAAAATGATTTCACAGCCACTGTAAAAAAAGAATCGGCAAATTTTGGAGCCTTTTTTATGCGATTAATAAAGGCTCCTAGCAAAGCCAAAAACATAACGGGTCATGAATTAGTGCCTGGTGTTATTACAATGGTTTTATTTTCCGTCTTGATTGCTTTAGGTACCTATTTGGTGATGATGCAAATTGGTAGTATGTTTATGACCGTTAATTTTTTAGATGGATTTATTCTTCCACTCTTACAATTTCTTGTTTTATTTGTGATTGTTTCCGGATTAACATTTGCGGCTTCGAAGCTAACAGCGCAATCATTAACCATCTATGATGTATTAGCCAAAACAGGTGCATATACTGTTCCATATATGTTTATTTATGTTCTTGGTATATTACTTAGCTTAATTAATTTACCATTTGCAGGTACGTTCTTTTTCGTTAGTTTACTTGGACCCATTTTATTTATCCCTACACTAATCCTGTTAGAAAAACCTGCAAAAGGCTATGACAGAATATATGTGTTAATCGGATTATATTTAGTTTCGTTTATCCTATCCGGTCTTTTACTACAAAACGTAGTCGGAACATTTTTTGGCGGTTTCATGGATAGCATATTTAGTGGTTTCTAATTATAAAAATAACACCCCTTTTTTCAAGTCATATGAAATAGGGGTGTTTTTACTTATCCGAAGAAGAGATCAAAGATGTTACTACCGGTAGAGCTCTTCTTATTATAGAATTCAGAATACCCACAGTTCTTGCAATAGACGACTATAAACTGATTATGCTGCATATCAAACATCTTTGATAAGCCCGTTCCAGTCATTGCAACTTCCTTTTGATCCGCATCCGTACTTCCACATTTAATACATCCATTATTTTCATTCAATTTCGATCACTCCTTATATCGTAATACGAAATGAGGAGCAAAAGGTTTCACATCTTCATGTATGCCAAATATACCTAATCCAAATCTTCTTCGTACTTATTATGATTTGCTGCTGGATGTGTATACTTACCATGAATATCAGCTGCTAGAAATTCTTCTACACTTTCTACAGCACCTGGCGCTCCATCACTATTCGGATACATTTCATCATAGTTTTCTCTATCTCCATATAAGTCAGAAGGCGTTTCAGATGTACCGTATACACTTACCTCCTGCCAAGCATCTTCTGCGTCATATTCAACCTGTAATTCCTCAGACGTATCATCGGGATTAATATTGGGACTATACACCTCTTCTTCTATTGTACGATGCTGTTTAAACACATTATTATTGGCGTGCTCTATACAACGATCTGCAGTTGGGATAGCAGCCAATCGCTCGTAAGGTATATCTGCCCCACATTCGCTACAAATTCCATATGTTCCCTCTTCAATCGCATGTAAGGCTGCATTTATTTCTTCTAATTCTCGCTCTGCATGTTCATTTAAAGCTAGATCCTTTGATCTTTCGAATAACTCTGATGCCGTATCACCTGGATGATTATCATAATTAGACAGCTCCCCAACTGATTCCTGGGCTGTCTCTAACGTCATCCCGAGATGGTCTTGTACATGATTAATTAGTTCTGTTTGTCTATTTAATAAGGCCGACTTGCATGCCGCTAATTCTTGGTTCGAAATCATGAAGATCGTCCTCCATTTTTATAAATATGTAATTATACTATGCACAAGATTGGACAACGACATTCTTTATTTTTGCTCCCAAATCATGTCAATAAGTAAATAGGTGTTTTTCACTTTCTTCACAATATTTTTTGGGTATATATAACACTTTATCGGACATAGTGTAATAATATATTTTGCTTATTTACGTTTTTTATTTATTATCGTTACATATTATAAAGTGTCACATCATATGCTAAAATAAGAACAAATGTTCTTAAGGGTGATTAAATGAATACTGAATTAAAACAGCTAATACAGGATTTTATTGTAATACCAATGGCTATAAAAGTTTATGAACAAGATAAAAAGCTTATTGCTGCTGATTTTACTATGGCTAATTTGTACATTAGTATGATTGATGCAGTGATAGATCGATTAAGACAAGTGCAAATTGAAACAAAGAAAAAACTTTATACGAAGTATCATGTCGATGTGAAAAGAGTTGGTAATACAAGTTATAAGTGGCTAAGCCGTGGCGAATCTGGATTAATTGAATTCACGCCGCAGGAACTAAGGGAAATGACAAGGGACATCATGGAAAAGTATATGTACGGTACAAAGTTTAAATTGAAAGATGGATTTGTGGATCAATTGAGAAGATTAGAGAAGGAAAACCCTCGCTAAAATGCGAGGGTTTATTTTTTACATAGCTCTTCCGTACTGGTTCAGCGAAAAAGATATTATCTAACTAAATGTTCTCAAAATGCTACTTTTCTGGTTTCTACGAGTTTATTTCCATCTGTTATATCATAAATATTTACTACTAATTTGCTACCGAAAACACCATTTGCTTGAGATACCCCTTCAAAATGCATCTGATTAGACTGTGCATTAATCGTAATGTCTTGGACTTTACTTTTTCCAGAATCAGATAAGCTATTCCAGCAGTATCCCGTATCTTCATTAAACTGATATTTTTTCGTATGTGGTGTTCCTTTATAATCTATCCACATACCCTTAGTGTGAATATTTGTTCGAAGGTTACTACCCACTGCTTTATAGTAAACAGGACCTTTGTAACTCTGTTGTTCAAGATAAGTAGTTGCTTTATACTTTTTATGAGCTGGTACTTTTACATTTTGTGCTGGTGCAGTCAACGTTATGGTTTCTGTATTTGTAGTAGTTTTTGTATCAGAAGAGTTAAACACACCTGTTACTTCCGTACCTTCTTTTAAAATCAATGGCAACTTAAAAATTTTTCCTTTTCCATTGATAGAAAATCCTCTTGTCATCGAAGTACTAGTAGTTTCTGTTACTGTTTTAGTATAGGTGGCTGTATTAAACGATTGCTCTGTGTCTGTTGTATTGTTGAATTCATTATGTCCTAAATACAACGGGGTGACATCTTCAAATTTGAAGTCGCTTCTTACGCTGTTAGGATCAACTTCAAGATTGAAATTTGTAGTGACGCTGGTTGGTTTGTCATAAAGAGTATACATACTATCACGAATAGTACCTGCCAAACGTTCATCATAGTAAATATAACCTATGTCATCTAATTTTTTATTTAAATCTACAACTATGATTCCTTGTCTCGCATTATTAGCATTTTCAGCAAATGCTTTTTCTGATAATCCTGAAGTTACATCCACGCCTTCTAAAGTTTTTTTATTCATAATACTACTACCTCCCTCTATATACTTTAATTATCTTCAAAATACTCTTGTTTTCTTAGAATTAATCAAGCACCATTTCATTGAATGTATTGATGGATAAAGCGTTTAATCAGAGTACAGAATATTCTAACCGGGT
>NZ_JAWDHA010000095.1:0-9728 GCF_034190895.1 Virgibacillus sp. M23
GGAAAGGGAAGTGGGCAGCCGGAGTGGTGGTCAAGCAAGCAGTAGCTATTATTCCATAATAGCTACTAGAGGAAGCGTAAATCTGAGCATTTAGTGATAAGGAATGAGCGAATTTTGCTCAGTTTTTCTTATTGTTATAGAAAGTGATTTATGAAGAGAGAATGATGCAAATAAACGTTTGTTTTACTGAAGCACAGCTTTTATAATGAAAAGAGGTAGAAAAGAAAGGAGCAAGATGAATGGCAGTGGCAAATACCACAATCATACAAAAAATGATAAATGAACTAAACGAAGCAAAAGATCAAGATAATAACACTGAAGAGTTGGTGAAGCATATTCGTCATGTTCGTTTATTATGTGATTTGTTCCTTGAGGATAGTGCAAAAGATCAAGTTAGGGCTAAGGTTAATGGTATTTCTCCCTTAGAGATGAAGGCGATGCTTGGTGATAATGATGCGAAACTACATAGACCATCAAAACCAAGCTCGGGTAATGAACACGATGAAGCAAATGGGGATTCAATTTTTGATTTTTAATAAAGAGGTGTAAATCGTGAAGCTATTTTTAGTATTAGGCATGATTAATGGGTTTTTAGCAGTAGCGTTGGGAGCGTTTGGTGCCCATGGTTTAGAAGGAAGACTTTCAGAAAAAGCTTTATCTACCTGGGAAAAAGCAGTAAATTATCAAATGTTTCACACTATGGCATTATTAGTAACAGGATTATTAATGATGAAGGCTGATCCTGCTAGTATTATTTGGGCAGGCTGGATGTTCTTTATCGGTATCATTCTGTTTTCGGGAAGTTTGTATATTTATTCGACAACTGCAATTAAAACCTTTGCAATGATCACACCGCTCGGTGGTGTAGCATTTTTGATTGGCTGGGTGCTATTGGGTACATTCGCTGTAAAACATTTATAGCTTTATATACGATAGTTTATAGTTGAAATAGGAAATAGATAGAAAATAATACGATAAGTACTGCACGAGCCACTTGCTTTAATGCTTGAATGGATTTGTATAAGTTCCATTCCATCATTCCATCACATACGAGACTAATGGAAATAAGGAAAAGACAGAAAAGAATTAAGAATAAATAGCCTTTTATAAGTGCAATTAATCCGATTACAGCGGCACAAGCTAATGTAATAAGTTCGACTAATATAAATTTTTCATAAGGATGCTTCATGGAATCCATCCTTTCTGTTTACTGCTAAACATCTAATAGCTAAAGGGATAACACAAAGGAAGTTGTGTCATCCCTTTTCTATTAGATCGTATTTTGATTTTTAACGTGGTGAGTATGAGGTATTTGCATATGGATACGCGTAATTTAGTTCTTCATCAAAGGTTACATAGTCTAAATAAACCATCAGCAAGAGGTAGCGTTTACCCGTTTGCGGATCACTTAGAATAATGTGATCTCTGCCTGCACCTTCAATGATCCCTTTGAAAACTTTTGCATTCCACTGGTCATTATTTTCAAAAGTCATATAAACAGTAGCTTCTTTTCCTCGGTTTAAACGAAGAATATTTTCGATGTATGATTCCTGCATGGGAAGCATTCCCTGATTACTGGTCGTAGGATATGGTTGCTGTGTCTGTTGTTGTGTTGGTGGGTATTGTCTCATATTATAACTTGGATAATAAGCTGGAGATGAAGGTGGATAATAGTAATACGGATAAGGTTGATATCCGTTTCCTGCTTGCTGATTGTTATTTTCCTGGTTTTCACTCATGTAAAACCCTCCTATTAGTAAATATTAATGCCTCACTATCGGAAAACGGAAGGACATTCAGAGGCGGTAGGTGCATAGAAGCAATGAGACTTGAATCTTCCTACATTCCATTGACCATACCATTGAGCAGGACAATCTCCAGCGGGCATAAAGAACCATAACGAATTTGTTGCTGGATGCTGTCGTTCTCCCTGAATGACTCTACGAGCTAACCGTTTATCAGCTTCGCGTGCTCGCTGGTAAAAGTAACCTTTTTGTGTCGCTTCAAACCCACCAGGGCTTTGGAATACCATATCATTAATCGTTCGAATTTCTGTAAAATCAAGACAATTAGAAATGACACGATTAATACCTGTATTACCTACCATAAGCATTCCTAACTCCCCGTCCCCCTCCGCTTCCGCACGCATTAATCTTGCTAACAACGCCACATCATTATCTGTATGTGCGACAAGAGCCATTTGCATTCCTCATTTCTGTCCATTCTGGTTGCATTAGTATATGTATGTGGCAGGCATTGAAAATATGTTATAAAATCAAATGTTACGTTTGCTTTGTTAAAGGAAAAGAACAAAAGCGCAAGTGCCCGATTAGAAACATAGCGACTGAAGCGAGTCAACGGAGATAAAGGAATCACGCTGTGATTACGAGTCGACCCCATATTTACCCATAGGCTTAAATTTTATAATTTCCTAGACTATAAAAAAGATGCCCAATTCATGGACATCTTTTAATTCGCTAAGTAGGAGGCTTATATTTCCAAATATGTTGCTATTGCTTCATTTGGAAGATGGTTTCCTACAAAGAATTCACCAAATTCTCCGTATTTAGAACTTACTTCATCAAAACGCATTTCATAGACAATTTTCTTAAATTGCAATGGGTCATGAGCAAATAAAGTAACTCCCCATTCCCAGTCATCAAGACCAATGGAACCAGTTATAATTTGTGAGACTTTACCCGCATATTTTCTGCCAGTCATGCTATGTTCGTATAACAGTTTACCTCGCACATCTTTTTCAAGCGTGTACCAGTTTTCATCACCATGGCGTCGCCGATCCATCGGATAAAAGCATACATGCTCCCATTTTGGTAAGATTGGTTTTAACCTTGCGGCTATTTCTGGTATTTCTTCCGGATGCTCTTCTTTATACGGTCGGTATTTTGAAAGTTCTACAATCGAAACATAGGAATGAGCAGGTATTAAAAACTCACCCATTTTTGATTTATTCAATTCTGTTTCAATGGTAGCTAATTCATTTGTTGTAGGACGAAGGAACATAAACATAAGATCTGCTTTTTGCCCTACTATATTATAAAGGGCATGACTTCCATCTTTCCCATCTTCAACTTTATCCCATTTAACAAGTAAATGTTGAAGGCTGTCAATTGCTTCCTTACGCTCATCTTCTGTAGCAAGTTTCCAGGAAGTCCAATCTACTGTACGAAAATCATGGAGGCTATACCAGCCGTCCATCGTTTCCACTGCTTCTACCATATTTATCTCTCCTTTAACTATGTGTGTAAGGTTATGACGAGCACCTTTTAATTTATTTACGATCTGTTTTTACTATAGCATAATTTGGGCAGTATATTCATGACGTAAACATATCAATTCGTCATCGTTCGCTATATTGTCATAAGACTGTCAAAAAACGTATAAAGCTAGATAGGAATTGCTTTAATTTATGTAAAAAATCATCTACTATTTAACTATATCCATTTAGGAGGTTTTATAAAAGTGAGTCAATTATTTGAGCAAGTGAAAGAAAAGGTTTCTAACCAAAATAAATCTATCGTGTTTCCAGAAGGGACAGATGAACGTATATTGACAGCAGCTAGTCAGTTGGCAGCAGCTGACATCCTAACACCAATATTAATTGGTGATAAAACGGTTATTAAACAAAAGGGAGAGGACATTGGAGTAGATGTATCTCGTTGTAAATTGATGGATCCAGTTGAATTTCCAGAATTTGATTTGATGGTGGAGACGTTTGTGGAACGTCGTAAAGGTAAAGTTTCCAAAGAGGACGCGGAAAAAATTCTACTAGATGAGAATTACTTTGGGACAATGCTTGTTTACATGAATCAAGCAGATGGACTAGTAAGTGGTGCTGCGCATTCAACTGCCGATACAGTTAGACCTGCATTACAAATTATTAAGACAAAAGCAGGTGTCCAAAAAACATCAGGTGTATTCATTATGGTGCGAGGACAGGAGAAATATGTATTTGCTGATTGTGCCATTAATATAGCTCCAAATAGTCAAGATCTTGCTGAGATCGCAGTGGAAAGTGCGGTAACTGCAGAATTATTTGGCGTGGAGCCACGTGTAGCTATGCTTAGTTTTTCTACTAAAGGTTCAGCTAAGTCAGAGGAAACGGAAAAAGTTGTTGAAGCTCTAAACATTGCAAAGGAAAAGAATCCTTCCTTAACTATTGATGGAGAGTTTCAATTCGATGCAGCATTCGTTCCAAGTGTAGCAAAGAAAAAAGCACCGAATGCTGAACTTCAGGGTGATGCTAATGTCTTTGTATTTCCAAGTCTTGAAGCTGGAAATATCGGCTATAAGATTGCCCAACGCTTAGGTGAATTTGAAGCAGTTGGTCCGATCTTACAAGGTTTGAACAAACCTGTAAATGATCTGTCACGAGGCTGTAGTGCAGAGGACGTTTATAATTTAGCATTAATTACTGCTGCTCAAGCAGAATAATGAAAGGGATTGTTTCGGAAACCTTTTTAGATGAAAAACTTGAATATACAGACTACGGAAGGAGAAACGGTTTAAAGATCCACAGTGAGTGTTATGCTGAGGAGAGGCTGAAATTTGTTTTCCGTGGAAAGAAAGTATATTCCAGTTATCTGCTATGGAGGCTTAGACAAAAGTAATAAAAAACGAAAGATAATTAGTGTAGGTTAATTATCTTTCGTTTTTTGGTGATCTAGGAAAAAATAAAATTAGCCATGTGGCTAAATAGGGGGCGTGTTGAGCCGCGTTCAGCTCCAGCATCCAGAAAAGAGGCGACTTCACGAATCGCCATACGATAAGTCATCATTGGCTCGCAAGCTCCATGAATCCTTTATCTCCGTTGACTCGCTCCAGTCGCTATGTTTCTAATCGGGCGCTCACGCTTTTGTTCTAAGTTAAGAAAGTATAAAATCAGTGTAATGACTGCGTTAAGCCAAGTAGTATTTTGAAATGTTTGATGTATATTGGCAATGATCCGACTAATTACTTCGCTTTCCGTGGGCACGGCCTCAACTAACTTTGCAAAGAAGAACACGTTGCAAAGTGGATTTTCGGCTCGCGCTAATCCCGCAGAAGTCTACGTAATTAGTCTCCGCTATGAGAAGGTGCAACAATTCTTGTCATAAGTAATAGGTTGACTTTTTTTACAATGGGTAAAGTGAAAATCGCTATCTGTGAGTATAAAAGCAGCTGTGTTACTTCATGCTAGCGTTGTAGAGCCTGATAATAGCGAAGGCCGGCCACTTCAACTCCTGTGGGAAATGTTTGACCTGAAGATCCACTTTTTTGAGCGGGTTTTGCTAAAAAAGTTAGCTGAAGGACAAACCCCACGGAAAGGGAAGTGAGCAGCCGGAGTGGTGGTCAAGCAAGCAGTAGCTATTATGGAATAATAGCTACTAGAGGAAGCGTAAATCTGAGCATTTAGTGATAAGGACTGAGCGAAATTTGCTCAGTTTTTTTTAATAGAATGTATCATTTCAGGTGCTTGTGGATTCAATTCGTTCATTTCGTTTTTTCATTTGTTCGAGACGCTTTTCGTAATCCGCCTGTTCCGAATCAGAAAATGGCTGTTCAATCACCTCGTTATTGAAAGCTGCTAAGGATTTCTTCGCTCTAACTTTCATATCCTCCACGGTTAGTTGTGTATTCAATAAGTCTGACAACGAAGACATCACATGAGGATCTACCGAAGGGTAAGTGAATTTAGTTTTCTCTCCTTTTTTGCTAATATCGTAAAAATCTCTAATTACTTTCGCCCGTTTATAGCTATTGCCTTCAACATCCAAATAAATTTGCACAGCGACACCATCCTTCACCCGACGTTGTGAAATGCCTGCAAATTTTTTCCCATTAATACTTAAATCATAATCTCCAGGGCAATAGGAATTAACAATTTCGTATGCTTCAATCTGATCTGTTAGATCATCAAGCATGTACGTAACAAAACGGACCATAGCTTCATACCCTTCGTGAATGGATAGATCTTTTACTCCAGGAAGGATTAATGAAATATTTAGTACACCGTTATCTAAAGCAACTGCCAAACCACCGGAATTGCGAACAACTACGTGAAATCCAGCCCTTTTCAGCAGCTGTATACCTTCATCGATATAAGGCAGCTTTGCATCTGGAATACCAAGTACAATGGTGTTTGGATGAACCCATAAGCGCATAGTTGGTGGTGATAACCTATGACTAATTGAAAGAGCCAGGGCATCATCAATCGCAAACGAATGTATGGCTGTATAAGCTTCATTATTGAAGGTAGTTAGTGTAGAGTGGTCGATGTAACGAAATGTATCTTGTTGTATCAAATCTTTCCAATTTTTCATAGTTTACTCCTTGATTTACTTGAATAATAAACGAATGCTCCAGGTATTAGTATGTTTAGCTTCTTACTTTTTTCGTTTATTTATCCCGCCACTATTGGCAGTAAGATTCCCTTTCAATTTATAGTACATATCATGAAGAGAAAATAGTGGAAACTGCCAGTAAATGTCCGATTGGTTCACCTACCAATCAGTAAAAACCTAATTGAAGGTTCACTTTATCTATTATATAATAAAAAGAAATCGTCGAAAAGAAACGGATGGGAATGCATGGCATATAAAGATGAGCAATTACATGAAGAAAAAGTATTTAAAGATCCTGTACATCGGTACGTACATGTAAAGGACAGGGTGATATGGGATTTAATTGCAGCACCGGAATTTCAGCGGTTACGTAGAATAAAGCAATTAGGTACAACGAATTTAACTTTCCATGGTGCTGAGCATAGCCGATTTAATCATTCTCTTGGTGTTTATGAGATTGTTCGTAGAATTATAACTAACTTCGAAGGACGACCACATTGGAACAGTGAGGAACGTCTTCTTTGTTTATGTGCTGCGTTATTGCATGATTTGGGACATGGCCCGTTCTCCCATTCGTTTGAAAAAGTATTTAAATTAGATCACGAATATTTCACACAGCAGATTATATTAGGTGATACGAAGGTAAACGCAATATTGGAACGTGTAGCAAAAGGATTTGCGCAGGATGTGTCAGATGTTATTGCAAAAACTTATAAGGATAAGCTAGTTGTTAGTTTAATTTCCAGTCAAATTGATGCGGATCGCATGGATTATTTACAACGAGATACCTACTTTACTGGGGTTAGCTATGGACATTTTGATATGGAGAGAATCCTGCGAGTGATGCGTCCAATGGAGGATCAAGTTGTTATTAAGTACACGGGCATGCATGCGGTAGAAGACTATATTATGAGTCGTTATCAAATGTACTGGCAAGTCTATTTTCATCCTGTTACAAGAAGTGCAGAAGTCATATTATCGAAAATCCTTCATCGAGCAAAGGTATTGTATGAAGATTCAAATTATACATTTAAACTGGAGCCTACGCACTTTCTTTCGTTTTTTACTGGGCATGTTAAACTACAAGATTATTTGAAATTAGATGAGGGGATTGTTTCCTATTATTTTCAACTTTGGCAGGAAGAAGAAGATGACATTTTGAGCGATTTGTGTGAACGATTTACCAATCGAAGGTTGTTTAAATATATTGAATTTAACCCGAATCTACAAATGAATGAATGGATGGAGCTGCATCGCCTATTTATGAATGCAGGAATTGATCCAGACTATTATCTTGTAGTCGATTCCTCATCTGATTTACCCTATGATTTTTATCGCCCAGGGGAAGAGGAGGAGCGGTTACCCATTCATTTGCTTATGCCAAATGGTGAGTTGAGGGAGTTATCTAGACAGTCGGAAATTGTTGAATCCATTTCTGGAAAAAAACGAACGGATCACAAATTGTACTTTCCTATTGATTTAATAGAGAAGATAGAAGATAGTACGGTGAAGAAACGTGTAGAAGAAATTCTTAGTGGTCAGGGAGAGGTAAAGAATGCTAACTAATCATGCAAAGCTAATGCAGTTTTTTTCCGTTGCTAATGAAGTCACTGGCAGGAAAAAGCTTCAAAAAATGATTTATATCCTTCAAAAGTGTGGTATGCCTTTTGAAGAAAAGTATGAATTTCATTTCTATGGTCCCTATTCGGAAGAGCTAACATTACGAGTAGAGGAATTATGTAATTTGGGGTTCATTCATGAGGAAAAGGAAGATAAAATCAATTATTATCAATATCATTATACAATTACAAATGATGGGGAAGAATTTTTACATCAGTTTGCAATGGACATGCCCGATTTTTCCAGTCAGGTGGAAGCAATGAAGGGGAAAAGCTCTAGATTTTTAGAGCTTGTTGCAACAATGCTATATTTTGATGGCTTATCGACAGAAGAAAATATTGCAAAGGTACATACGGTGAAACCAAAGCAAAAATATACGAATGAAGAAATACAAGCGGCACACGCTTTTATTGAAGGCTTGAAGCAATAGAGACAGATAGGTGTCAACATGGTAATACCTATGCTACAATAAAAAGCAGTAAACATAGAAGGAGGGTTCTGGGATGAGTTCCGATCAATCTTCGAATAAGAAAAAAAATAACTTTACGATCATTAAGGATGATTCAACGGATGGACATGGTGGTTACGGATATGGTTCGATTAGTTTAGAAAACATGTCTTCCGTAATTGTGGATCCCAATGAAAATAAGGCTTATGTTGATATGGCAGCAATGCATGCAAGAAGTGATATCGAACGTCGCGTAAAATATTTGAATGATAAAAACGAGGTACCCAATGGTAAATTATACTGGATTGTATGGGTGAATGTTGATCAAGGTGAAAATGGACCATATTATTCTGGTGTAGCAGGTAGTGAGCTACGCGTTGACCGTTCGATTAAACGAGCCTACAAATCCATGCCTGAGCATGTTACACATATGGAAAAGTCGTTAAAAGGTAAAGTTATCGTAGACCATATGGATGAGCATTCTAAGAAATTATTAAAGGATTTCTTGGTTGAATTTGATCCAGACATGTGGAAAAATTCCAAAGATGAATTGAAAGATTCACTTCCAGAATAAGGAGAAAACCTTCTAGCTTGGCAATCTAGCCAACCTAGAAGGTTTTCGTAAATCTGTTATCCCGCATATAACTGGCAGTAAGCTCCACCGGTTTTTACTGAAACATATACGTACAAAGGCTTCATTCGCCACGCCTGTGGCAACGCCTTTGTGACCTACTTCCATGTAGGCCCGAACCAATCGGACATTTACTGGCAGTTGATCCCACACTTAACCATTTTGTTTTTTCTTCATTGCTTGAGTGATTTCAAAAGAGTACAAGGGTTGGATAGTTGACATCCATTGCTAATGGACAGAGCGTGATAAACTTGATGTATTGAAGTGGAAAACGGCGAAGTCTTTACTTCTTACAATCATTCAATAATTGTTAAGAATACTTCCTTATGCTAACATTTAAAAGTGAACATTTTGTGACGTCGAGCTAAAGCAATCGATTTTATCTTGTACTTTGTATTAGAAATTTGTAAAATATAGGAGTACATGGGCTACTCATGTATTACTAGGACAAAAAAGAAGCCGAAACCAGTATATCTGGATTCGGCTTCTTTTTTATAAGTTAAGAAAGTATAAAATTAGTGCAATGACTGCGTTAAGCCAAGTAGTTATTTTGAAATGTTAGATGTATATTGGCAATGCTCCGACTAATTACTTCGCTTTCGGCGGGCACGGCCTCAACTAACTTTGCAAAGAAGAACACGTTGCAAAGTGGATTTTCGGCTCGCGCTAATCCCGCAGGAGTCTACGT